>NZ_JBEZFH010000121.1:0-13069 GCF_040649355.1 Sphaerisporangium sp. NPDC049002
CCCGCGTCGCTGACCGAGGTGACCGGCTTCGGCAACAACCCCAGCGGCCTGAGGATGCACATGTACGTGCCGGACTCGGTGGCGGCGCGGCCTGCCATCGTGGTCGCCGTGCACTACTGCACGGGCTCCGGCCCGGCCTTCTTCTCGGGAACGGAGTTCGCCTCCCTCGCCGACCGGTACGGGTTCATCGTCGTCTACCCGTCCGCGACCAGAAGCGGCAGTTGCTTCGACGTCTCCTCGCCGCAGGCGTTGAAGCACGACGGCGGCAGCGATCCCGTGGGCATCGTCTCGATGGTGAAGTACGTCGAGCAGCACAACAACGGCGATCCCGATCGGGTGTTCGTCACCGGCGCGTCCTCGGGCGCCATGATGACCAACGTCCTGCTGGGCGACTATCCGGACGTGTTCAAGGCCGGTGCGGCCTTCATGGGCGTGCCGTTCGGATGCTTCGCCACCACCGACGGCTCCAGCTGGAACAGCGCGTGCGCCAACGGCACCATCACCAAGACCCCGCAGCAGTGGGGCGACCTCGTGCGCGGGGCCTACCCCGGCTACAGCGGCGCCCGTCCCCGGATGCAGGTATGGCACGGCACCGAGGACCCGACCCTCCGCTACCCGAACTTCCAGGAAGAGATCAAGCAGTGGACCAACGTCCACGGTCTCACCCAGACGGCCTCGCTGACCGACCACCCGCAGCCGACCTGGACCCGTACCCGCTACGGCGGCAACGGCACCATCGTCCCGGTCGAGGCGATCAGCGTCCAGGGGGCCGCGCACACCCTGCCGGCGAGCGGCATGGCCGCGGCGGCCATCCAGTTCTTCGGTCTCGCGGGCGGGGTCACGCCCCCGCCGACTCCACAGACGACCCCGTCGGCCACCCCGTCGGGCACGCCCCCGCCGACCCCGCAGACGACCCCGTCGGCCACGCCCACCGTCAGCCCGCCTCCGGCCTCGGGACCCTGCCGCGTCACCTACACGATGAACACCTGGAACACGGGGTTCACCGCCGAGGTCACCCTCGCCAACACCGGCACCACCCCGATCAACAGCTGGTCGCTGGCGTTCACCCTGCCAAGCGGGCAGGTGGTCACCTCCGCGTGGAACGCCACCGTCTCACCGTCCAGCGGCCAGGTCACCGCGAAGAACGTCAGTTACAACGCGACCATCGCGCCGGGCGCCTCGACGGGGTTCGGCTTCCAGGCGACCCACACGGGTAACACCGGCAAGCCGGCGTCCTTCACCCTCGGCGGCGTGAGCTGCGCCATCGGCTGAGCTGACCGCCCGCCCGGCACGCGGAAGCCGGGGGACGCCGGACAACCCCCGGAGAGCGGGATGTCCGAACGACCGAAAGCCGGCTGCGGGGCGCGCCACCCCGCAGCCGACTTCCGCTCATTCGGGCGGGTCGTGCTGAACTGTTGGAAAGATGTGAATCCTCTGTTTCAAGGAGCCCTCTGAGTGAGTGTCCCGGTGGTCGCCCACCCCCTTCTGGCTAGTACGAAGAGTTGGAGGAGGAAGTCGGTGAGGCGGTCGGCGAGGCCGACGCGCTCGGAGAGGAGGACGGTGTGGCGGTGGTGTTCGCGGCGTCCGCGGGCATGATCAGGCCGACCAGGCCGTGCTGGGCCTTCTGGATTCCGGCGGAGAACCACAGGGCGTTCTCGCCACCGCTGGCGGCGGTTCCCTGCTCCAGGTCCCACAGGCCCTCGATCGCGATGGCCTTGCCGTCGGCCTTGCGGAGCGGGCCGAGGTAGCGGCCGTTCCTCGGGTTGTAGGCGTTGATCCAGCCGTCACCGAAGTTGCCGACGAGCAGCGCCCCGGCGTACTGGCCGAAGCCCTGCGGTGCGGCGATCATCGCCCAGGGGGCGTTGAGCGCGCCACGGGCGGCGACACGGGCGGTCAGCCGGCCGGAGGCGTTGAACCGGCTGATGAAGCCGAGGCCCTTGCCCGCGATCGACTTGCCGGTCTCCGGGTCCCGCTTGGCGTAGGCGACGTAGACGGCGTTTCCGACGATCTCCACGTTGTAGGCCGAGTAGCCGCGGGGGAGGCCGCGGTCCACGAAGGCCCACCTCGACAGCCGTACGCGGCTGAAGTCGTCGTCGAAGACGTGGATCCGGTTGTGGGCGAAGTCGGCCGCGAGGAGGAAGGAGCCGTGGTTGGTCCGCATCATCGCCAGGCCCTTGTAGTCGGCCTTGCGGGTGAACGCCGCGATGATCGCGCTGCCCGGGTTGACCTCGGCGTTCCAGCCGGTGATGGCGCCGCTGGGGCTGGCGAAGATGAACGTCGCCGGGCCAGAAACGCCCTTGCTGGAGATCTCGAAGCCCTCCTCACCGTTGAAGACCTGGCCGGTCGGCGTGCCGCCGGGGATGGCGACCTCGGTCTTCTCCTTGGTGAGCTGGCTCGCCCCGCCCGAGTACACGGTCGCCGAGCCGGTGCCCGCGTTGGAGACCCACAGCGTCTTGCCCATGGCGAGACCCCAGGGGTTGACCAGCTTGGGGTCGGTGACGTCCGCCTTGCCCGCCACGTCCGAGATCAGGGGGAGCTCGGCGAATCGCGTGTTGGTGTGAGTGGTGGTCTTGGTGGACTCCTTGGACTGCGTGGACTCAGCGTGCGCCGGGATCGTGCCGGTGGAAATGCCCAGGACGAGTGCCGCAGCGCAGAGCGTGACGATGCGTGGCCGCATCAGGCCTCCTATGTCGTCTGCATGTGCGTACGGACGGAGGTACGCGGCGCTCTGAGACCCGGTTCAAACCGATTTCAATCTCTTCGTGAGCCCCGCTCAGCACGGTCGGCTCGGCCGGTACGGGCGGCCGGGCCAGGGCCGGCGAGGCGGTGGGCGTCCTCGGCCGCGGGCCGTACGGCGAGGCGCTGCTCGACCTCGCCGGACCGACCAGGGACGTGATGATGTACTGATATACCAGATCTCAACAGCCCACGAAGGGGAGATCTCGATGGTGGATGACGTCAGGCGGGCGCTCGCGTCGGTGGTGACCGTGCCGGTGACGCCGTTCGACGGGCTCGGGCAGGTCGACGGGCCGGCGTACGCCACTCTGGTGGCCCGCGGCTCCCGGTCGGCGCGTCATGACCGATCGGGCCGGACCGCAGGCCGAGACCCCCGTAGCAAAGCCGCAGGCCGATCCGACCGGACAGGAGGCGAGGGCCGGGACGCCCGGGGACGCGGGACACGTCGAGAAGTCCGGGAGGGCGGGACAGGTGGAGATGGCAGGGGAGATCGGGGCGGAGGTGTTCGACGCGCTGCGGAAGGTGTCGACGGCGACGGTGACCACGCAGCTGTTCGCGCGGGGGCTGCGCAACACCTTCCTCGCCGGGCTGCGCCCCCTCAACCCGGCGCACACGCGGATGGTGGGGGAGGCGTTCACCCTGCGCCACATCCCCGCGCGCGAGGATCTGGACGTGCTGTCGGTGTTCAGGGACTACGACCACCCGCAGCGGCTCGCGGTCGAGTCGGTCGGCCCGGGGCAGGTGCTGGTCATGGACTGCCGGGGCCAGACCCGCGCGGCGTCGATCGGCGGCATCCTCGCGACCCGCCTGCTGCGGCGCGGCGCTGCCGGGCTGGTCACCGATGGCGCGGTGCGCGACTCGCCGTACTTCGCCGAGCTGGAGCTGCCGGCCTTCGCCGCCGGGGTCTGCGCGACCACCAACCTCGCGCGCCACCACGCCGTCGACCTGCAGGTCCCCATCGGCTGCGCCGAGGTGCCCGTCTACCCCGGCGACATCATCGTGGCCGACGCCGAGGGCGTCGTCTGCGTGCCCCGCCACCTCGCGGCGCAGGTGGCGCGCGACGCCCTGGAGCAGGAGCGCCTGGAGGACTTCATCCAGGCGGAGGTGGCGGCGGGCGCCCCGCTGCGCGGCACCTATCCCCCCGACGAGGACACCCTCCGCCGGTACCGCGACACCCTCCCCGGCGGTGAAGGCGCAGGCTGAACCGAGCACGGCCCCCACCGGCTCAGGTGCGGCGCCGGGCCGGGTTCTCGACGGGGTCGCGGGACAGGTGGGTCACGGAACGCTTGATGTGCGCCCTGGTCAGCCGCTCGGCCAGGGCGGCGTCGCCCGACCGCGCGGCGGCGAGGATGGCCTCGTGCTCGGCGAACTCCTCCCGCCAGGTCGGCCAGTGCCTCCACAGCACGGTGACGGTGCCGACGGCGGTGAGGTCCTGCAGGTTGTCCAGCTGAGCGGTGACCAGCTCGTTGTCGCAGCCGGAGTAGAGCGCGCGATGGAAGCGCCGGTTGGCCAGGCTCAGGGAGGTCGGGTCGTCCCCCGACAGCAGCTCACGGGCCCCCTCCAGCGCCTCTTGCGCGTCGCGTACGGTCTGCGGGCGGGCCGTCCGCGTGGCGCCCGCCACCGCCCACGGTTCGAGGAGCAGGCGGAGCTCCTGGGCCTTACGCAGGTCGGCGGCGTCCAGCACCCGTACGCTGACCCCGCGGTTGGGACTGATCACGACGAGGCCGGTCGAGGCGAGCCCGATGAGGGCCTCCCGCACCGGGGTCTTGGACACGCCGAGCTGCTCGGCGAGCCGGCGCTCCACCAGCGTCTCGCCGGGTCTGATCCGGCCGGACAGGATGGCCGCCCGGATCGAGTCGGCGACCAGATCGGTGCGCGTGGTCGCCCTCGCGACCGGCCGCAGGACCGGATCGTCTGCCATGTTGTACACCGGTATATCGTCGCGCACCTTCACCCCCGCCGCCCACGCCGTCCCCCGCCGCGAGCCGCCCCGCGTCTCACTCCGTGTCGGGTTCGGGGGCGCCTCCGCTGCCGGCGAGGAAGTCGAAGTCGCAGCCCTCGTTCGCCTGCAGGATGTGGGCGTCGTAGAGCGAGCCGTACCCGCGCCGGAACACCGTCTCGGGAGGCCGGAAGGACGCGCGGCGTCGTGCCAGTTCCTCCTCGGGGACGTCGAGGGACAGGCGCCGGGCCCCGACGTCCACGGTGATCGGGTCCCCGTCCCGTACGAGGGCGAGCGGGCCGCCGACGTGGGACTCCGGTGCGACGTGCAGCACGCAGGCGCCGTAGCTGGTGCCGCTCATGCGGGCGTCGGATATGCGCAGCATGTCGCGCACCCCCGTCTTGAGCAGCCGGTCCGGTATGGGGAGCATGCCGTGCTCGGGCATCCCTGGGCCTCCGCGCGGTCCCGCGCCGCGCAGCACGAGCACCGAGTCGGCCGTGATCGGCAGGCTCTCGTCGTTGATCCGCCGCATCAGGTCGCGGTGCCCGTCGAACACCATCGCGGGCCCGGTGTGCTTGAGCAGCCGGGGGTCGGCGGCGACGTGCTTGATCACCGCGCCGTCCGGGGCGAGGTTGCCGCGCAGGACGGCGAGGCCGCCCTCGGCGGACAACGGGTTGCCGCGCGTCCTGATGACCTTGTCGTCGAACACGGCCGCCCCGTCGAGCACCTCGCCGAGGGTGTGTCCGGTGACGGTCGGCCGGTCGAGGTGGAGCAGGTCCGTGATCCGGCTCAGCAGGCCGGGCAGGCCGCCCGCCAGGTAGAAGTCCTCCATGACGTACGTGCCGCTCGGCCGCAGGTCGGCGAGGACGGGAACGCGCAGGGAGGCCGCGTCGAAGTGGTCGAGCGCGAGCTCGACGCCGCTGCGGCGGGCCATGGCGACGAGGTGGATGACGGCGTTGGTCGAGCCGCCGAGGGCCAGCACGGCGGTGACGGCGTCCGCGTACGCCTCGGCGTTGAGGATCGCCGACGGGCGCAGGTCCTCCCACGCCATCTCGACGACGTGCCTGCCGGTCGCGGCGGCCATCCGGTTGTGGGCGGAGGCCACCGCGGGGATGGAGGCCGCGCCCGGCAGCGTCATGCCGAGCACCTCGGCTACCGAGGTCATGGTGGAGGCGGTGCCCATCGTCATGCAGTGGCCGGGGGAGCGGGCGATGCCCTCCTCGACTCCGCTCATCTCGGCGTCGCCGACGAGCCCCGCCTGCTTGTCGGCCCAGTAGCGCCACATGTCGCTGCCGCTGCCGAGGACCTCGCCGCGCCAGTTGCCGGGGATCATCGGCCCCGCCGGCACGAAGATCGCCGGGAGGTCCATGCTGATGGCGCCCATGAGCAGGGCCGGGGTGGTCTTGTCGCACCCGCCCATGAGCACCGCGGCGTCCACGGGGTAGGACCGCAGGACCTCCTCGGTCTCCATGGCGAGCAGGTTGCGGTAGAGCATGGTCGTCGGCTTCTGGAAGGTCTCCGACAGCGACATCACCGGCAGCTCCACGGGGTACCCGCCCGCCTGCCACACCCCGCGCTTGACGTCCTGCGCCCGCTCGCGCAGGTGGATGTGGCAGGGGTTGAGCTCGCTCCAGGTGTTCAGGATGCCGATGACGGGCCTGCCCAGGTGCTCCTCGGCGGACAGGCCGAGCTGGCGGGTCCTGGCGCGGTGGCTGAAGGACCGGAGACTCTCGGTGCCGTACCACCGGTGGCTTCTCAACCGCTCAGGCGTCAGACGCTGCATTGGTCACCACCTCGTATCCTGATATATCACGATATCGGGGGGTGGCCTGGTATCAGAGGACGGCAGCGCGGGTGGCGTCGGCGAGGAGGCCGTGGCGCGAGGGCCCGGCGAGGCCCGCGTGGTAGAGGTGGATCTCCTGCGCTCCCGCCTCGGCCAGCCGCCGGACGTGCGCGGTGGTCTCCTCGGGCCGTACCGGAGGCAGCACGGTCACGTAGGCGCCGACCGCCACCTCCTCGGGCAGCATGTGGTGCGCGAGCCGCACCCTGTCGGGGGACTCGGGACCCGTCGGCCAGCACTGCACCACGACGATGTCCACATCCTTGCCCGCGTGCGGAGTGAGCCCGGGGTTGGCGCCGGTGGCCCACGGGTCGGGACTGGCGTGCAGGCCGACCTTGAGCCCGGGGAGCGCCTCGACGACCTGGTGGCGCAGCTCGTCCGCCGCCTCGTGGCGCACGGCCAGGAGCGTGGCCGTCATGGCGGGGTCGAGGTCGTGCTCGTGGGACCGTACGGCGGCGCGCAGGTCGCGCACGGCCCGCTCGGCGTCGACGCCGCGCTCGGTCCAGGCGGCCTGGCAGGCCGCGCAGCAGCAGACCGACAGCATGCGCCGGGCCCGCGCGTCGTAGGCGCCGTCCGTCTTGTCGTGGTGGCCACCGTGGTCGGCCCCGAGCTGCCCGCAGGCCTCCAGGAGCACTCCGGCGAGCGGAAGATCGCGTACGGCCTCGGCGGCCAGCGTGGCGGCGTACTCGCGCACCTCGGCGTGCGAGGGGCACAGCGCCCAGGGATAGGGCTGCCCGAAGCAGTTGACCACGCCGACGTCCGGATGCGCCTCGCCGAGGCGGGAGTTGTGCGTGAGCACGATCCAGGCCGTCACCGGGACCCCGGCGTCGGTGAGGGTGCGCGCGGCCGTGCCGAAGGAGTCGGGCTCGTCCATCCAGCCGGCAGTGGCCGGCACCAGGCGCCTGCCCGCCCATGCCTCCTCGCGGACGGGCCGGTAGAGCGCGGAGTGCCTGGCGTCGAGATAGGCCCGTTCGGGATGCCAGGGAGTCGCGGCCCTGACCGTGTGGTAGCTCGCGGCGAGGTTCACCCCGTCGCAGCCGAGCGCCTGCACCCGTCCGGTGAACAGCGGATCGCCGATCACGTCCCACGGGTAGGCGTGCACGAGCACGCGCATTGCCACCGCCTCCCCACGAGGGGCCCTCACCCAACAAATGGCGTTGTCCAGGCATACCGACTCGGGTGGGCGGAGTCAATGGCTTCAGGTGATCGCGTTCTCACTCCGCGCGGCCACCGGCGCCCGCGTCGAGCGGGAACAGGCTTTCGGCGGACCTCCGTCCACCCTGTCAAGGGCCTTCGGCTCCAAGAACCGCGTACGTTTCTGTCGATCATCCGATTCGCCTGCGGGACGATCAGGAGGATCGTGGATGTAACGAATTCAAGGAGGCGCACGTGGATTTCCGGCTCAAGGACCGGTACGGCCGCAAGGAAGGCCGTGTCCACCTGACCGGCATCCAGGCACTGGTGAGGCTCCCGCTCGACCAGCGGCGGCGCGACCGGGAGGCGGGGCTGGACACGGCGGGGTTCGTCTCCGGCTACCAGGGCTCGCCGCTGGGCGGCTACGACCTGGAGCTGGGACGCAACCGCGCGCTGCTCGACGAGCACCAGGTCCTCCACCGGCCGGGGCTCAACGAGGAACTGGCGGCCACCTCGGTCGGCGGTACGCAGACCGCCGCGACCCTCGCGGGCTTCCGCCACGACGGGGTCTTCGGGATCTGGTACGGCAAGGCCCCCGGCCTCGACCGCGCCACCGACGCCATCAGGCACGCCAACCTGGCCGGCACCCACCGCCACGGTGGGGTGCTCGCGCTCGTCGGGGACGACCCGGTGTCGAAGTCCTCGACCGTGGCCTGCGCCTCCGAGGCGGCGCTGGCCGACCTGCTGCTGCCGATCCTCTACCCGGCCGACCCCGCCGACATCCTCGACCTCGGCCTGCACGGGTTCGCCCTGTCCCGGCACAGCGGCCTGTGGGCCGCCATGAAGATCGTGACCAACGTGGCCGACGGGTCGGCGACCGTGGAGCTTCCCGCCGAACGGCCGTGGCCGGTGCTGCCCGACGTGGAGCTCGACGGCCGGCCGTACCGCCACGTGCCGACCACGCGCATGCTGAACCCGGTCCCGCTGGAGCTGGAGCGCTCGGCGCACCTCGCCCGGCTGGAGATCGCCCGCGCCTACGGCCACGAGAACGGGCTCAACCGCGTCACGGCCGGGCGGTCGGGCGACACGATCGGGCTGGTGGCGGCGGGCAAGACCTACCTCGACCTGCGGGAGGCGCTCGCGATGCTCGGCCTCGCGGACGACGAGCTGGAGCGCCGGGGGATCCGCCTGCTGCGCCTCGGCATGCCCTGGCCCCTCGACGGCCGCACGGTCAGGGAGTTCGCCGAGGGGCTCCGGGAGATCGTGGTCGTCGAGGAGAAGCGCTCGTTCGTCGAGCAGCAGATCAAGGAGCTGCTGTACGCGACTCCCGGCCGTCCCGCCGTCCTCGGCAAGTCGGACGAGGACGGCCGCGCGCTGTTCCCCATGGGCGGCGAGCTGGGACCCGACCTGATCGCCCGCAGGCTGGCCCGGCGCCTCGGCGTCGAGCCGCCGCCGCGTGCGCGCAGGGAGTCCATCCAGCTTCTCCCCGTCATGCCGCGCACGCCGTACTTCTGCTCGGGGTGCCCGCACAACCGCTCCACCAAGGTGCCCGAGGGCACGCTGGTGGGCGCCGGCATCGGCTGTCACACCATGGTCCTGTTCATGGACGAGTCGCAGGCCGGCGAGGTCAGCGGGCTCACCCAGATGGGCGGCGAGGGCGCGCAGTGGATCGGCATGGAGCCCTTCCTCGACCGCGACCACCTCGTGCAGAACATCGGCGACGGCACCTTCCTGCACTCCGGCAGCCTCGCCGTACGGGCGGCGGTGGCGGCGGGCAGCCGCATCACCTTCAAGCTGCTGTACAACTCGGCGGTGGCCATGACCGGAGGCCAGCGGGCCGTTGGCGGCATGGCCGTCCCCGAGATCACCCGCCTGCTCGCCGCCGAGGGCGTACGGAAGATCATCGTCACGACCGAGGACCCGGCCCGCTACCGGGGCGTACGGCTCGCGGCCGGGGCCGAGGTCTGGCACCGCGACCTGCTGGACCGGGCGCAGGAGACGCTGGCCGCCGTCGACGGCGTCACCGTGCTCGTACACGACCAGGAGTGCGCGGCAGAGAAGCGGCGCAAGCGACGGCGCGGCAAGGCGGTGGCCCCCGCGACGCGGGTGGTCGTCAACGAGCGGGTCTGCGAGGGCTGCGGCGACTGCGGGGCGAAGTCCAACTGCCTCTCCGTGCAGCCGGTGGAGACGGAGTTCGGCCGCAAGACCCGCATCCACCAGGCGAGTTGCAACGTCGACTACTCCTGCCTGGACGGCGACTGCCCGTCCTTCCTCACCGTCACCCCGGCCGGGGACGCCCGCGAGCGCAAGCCGAGGGCCGCCCGGCTGTGGGAGCCGCCGGAGGAGGCTCCAGAGCCGGTGCCGAGTGTGCCGGCCGACCGGTTCGCCATGCGGATCACCGGGGTCGGCGGTACGGGCGTGGTCACGCTCGCCCAGATCATCTCGGTCGCGGCGACGCTCGACGGCAGGCACGTCAGGAGCCTCGACCAGACGGGCCTGGCGCAGAAGGGCGGCGCGGTCGTCTCCGACGTCAAGATCACCACCGAGCCGGCCGAGGAGTCCAACAAGATCGCCGAGGGCGGCTGCGACCTCTACCTCGCCGCCGACCTGCTCGTCGCGGCCGACGCGGCCAACCTCGCCGTGGCGTCGCCCCTGCGGACGGTCACGGTGCTCTCCACGGCCGAGGTCCCGACCGGCCGCATGGTCGCCGACCCGGGCCTGGCCTTCCCCCGGGCCAACGACGTGGTGGACCGCGTGGTGTCGGCATCCCGGGGCGAGGACTCCGTGGTGATCGACGCGCAGGAGCTCGCCGGGCGGCTGCTCGGCGACGACCAGCACGTCAACCTGGTCCTGCTGGGCGCCGCGTACCAGGCCGGGGCGCTGCCCGTCTCCGCCGCGTCGCTGGAGCGCGCGATCGAGCTCAACGGCGTCGCCGTGGCGGCCAACATGCGGGCCTTCCGGCTCGGCAGGCACGTCGTCCACGCCCCCGGGGACCCGGGCCTCCTGGCCTCGCCGCCCGGCGAGCCGGCCGGCACGCCCGTGACGCCCGGCACCGAGGCCGAGGCGCTGATCGACATGGTCAAGGCCGAGCCGGGAAGCGAGCTCGAACGGCTCGTCACCGTGCGCGTGCCCGAGCTGATCGCCTACCAGGACGCCCGCTACGCCGAGCGGTACGCCCAGCTCGTCGGGCGGGTCCGGGAGGCCGAGGCGGCGGTGACCGGGGAGACCACG
The DNA here is from genome assembly GCF_040649355.1 of Sphaerisporangium sp. NPDC049002. Classification (NCBI taxonomy): domain Bacteria; kingdom Bacillati; phylum Actinomycetota; class Actinomycetes; order Streptosporangiales; family Streptosporangiaceae; genus Sphaerisporangium; species Sphaerisporangium sp. NPDC049002. The sequence continues at coordinate 10,881 of NZ_JBEZFH010000121.1, forward strand.
CTGGCCGAGGCCGTCGCGCGGCACCTGCACAAGCTGATGGCCTACAAGGACGAGTACGAGGTCGCGCGGCTCTGCCTGGACCCGGCGGTCCAGGCGGACATCGACGAGCGCTTCGGGGCCGGCGCGAAGGTGCGCTGGCGCCTGCACCCGCCGCTGCTGCGGGCGATCGGCCTGCGCCGCAAGATCTCCCTCGGGCCGTGGTTCCGCCCGGCGTTCCGGCTCCTGTACGCCATGCGCGGCCTGCGCGGGACCCCCTGGGACCCCTTCGGCCACGCCCACCTCCGTAAAGTCGAAAGAGGGCTCGTCGAGGAGTACGCCGCCCTGGTCGAGGAGTGCGTATCAGGGCTCACCGCCACCACGCACGAGCGGGCGGTGGAGCTGGCCGGGCTGCCCGACCTCATCCGGGGGTACGAGCAGGTGAAGCTCGCGGGCGTGGAGCGCTACCGCGAGCGGCTCGCCGCGCTCCGCGAGGCACGCGCGCCGAGGTAGGAGGCATGAAACGGGTTCCCCGGGAGAGGGAGGGGGAGACCGGGACCTGCACCTGTGGGGGAAGCGATGGGACAGCAAGTGGCCAAGGAGCGGTTCTCCGAGGCGGAGTACGGGCGTTTCGGGGAGCGCCTGAAGGACTCCCTCCTGGCGCTTCGCGAGCTGCTGACCAGGCCCGCGTTCGGCGCCGGGCCCGCGACCGTCGGCGCCGAGCTGGAGCTCTTCCTGATCGACGGGGACGGCCGCCCGCTGCGCCGCAACAAGGAGGTCCGCGCGGCGGCGGGGGACGACCGGGTGGTCCTGGAGCTGGGCAGCTTCAACCTGGAGGTCAACCTGACCCCCCTGCCGCTGGCCGGGCGGCCCTTCACGGCTCTGGCGGCCGAGGCGCGCGACCTGATGCTCCTGGTCGACAAGGCCGCCCGCTCGCAGGGCGGCCGGGTGGTGCCCATCGGCATCCTGCCCACGCTCAGCGAGTTCGACTTCACCCGCGACGCCTTGAGCGACGAGACCCGCTACCGGGCGCTCAGCCGGGGGATGCGGCGGGTGCGCGCCGAGCCGTTCCGCGTCCAGATCCACGGCGTCGAGCGCCTGGAGCTGGAGGTGGAGGACGTCATCCTGGAGAGCGCCAACACCTCCTGGCAGGTGCACCTGCGCACGCCTCCCGCCGACTTCGCGCGCGTGTACAACGCCGCCCAGCTCGCCATCGGCCCGGTGCTCGCGGTCAGCGGCAACTCCCCGTCCTTCCTCGGCCGCGATCTGTGGGAGGAGACCCGCATCGCGCTGTTCGAGGCCTCGGCGGACGACCGTGACATGGAGCGCCCGTGGCGGGTGGACGGCCGCGTGTGCTTCGGCTCAGGCTGGGTCGTGAGCGGCGCTGAGGAGCTGTTCGAGCTGAGTGTCCGCGAGTACGAGCCGGTCATGCCCGTGATGGACGACGAGGACCCGCTCACGACCGTACGGGGCGGTGGCGTGCCCCGGCTCGCGGAGCTGCGGCTCCACCAGGGCACGGTGTGGCAGTGGAACCGGCCCGTCTACGACCCTGCGGGCGGCGGGCACCTGCGCGTCGAGCTCCGCGCCCTGCCGGCCGGGCCCACCTGCGCGGACATGGCGGCCAACGCGGCGCTCCTGCTCGGGCTCGTGGTCGCGACGGCGGCCGGGCCCGACTGGATCGAGGGGTTCCCCTTCGCCGACGCCTACCGCAACTTCTACCGCGCCGCCCGCAACGGGCTGGACGCCACGCTCGCCTGGCCGGGACGTACGGACCCCGCCCCGGCCGCGGAGCTGGTCCTCGGACTGCTGCCGGTGGCCGCGGAGGGCCTGGCGGCGGCCGGGGTGGACGACGCCGAGGCGTCCAGGCTGCTCTCGATCATCCGTGAGCGCGTCGTGCTGCGCCGCACCGGAGCGGTCTGGCAGCGCGAGGCGCTGGCCGCGCTGGGAGAGGAGCCGGGCGCCCGGGCGTCCATGCTGGCGCGCTACCGCGACCTGGCCTTCACCGACCAGCCGGTGCACACCTGGCCGGCCCCGCTCCGGTTCTGAGCGGGGTGCCCTGACGTCACCGGCCGGGCCCGCTCCGGTTCTGAGCGGGGTGCCCTGACGTCACCGGCCGGGCCCGCTCCGGTTCGTGGCGGATGACCTGACGTCACCGGCCGGGGCCCCTCCCGGGCGGAGCGGGCGGCCGGGCGGCACCGGGGGGGGGGGTCGCC
>NZ_JBEZFH010000121.1:13079-22149 GCF_040649355.1 Sphaerisporangium sp. NPDC049002
GGGCGCGGCGCGGCGCCCGAGGTGCTGCTGTCGGCCGAGCTCCGGTGCTGAGCGGGCGGCCGGGCGTCACTGGTCGGGGTCGACGCCGGTGAGGGAGCTTCCGTAGCTGAGCGCGACGAGCTGGGCCACCGCGCTGTGGGCGCCGAGCGGCTCCGCGCACCCCGCGCCCACCGACTCGGCCGCCGTCGTGATCTTCTGCGGGTCGATCTCGGGGCCGATGAGGAACGGGGCCAGGGCCAGGCGTGAGGCGCCGATGTTGCGCAGCCGCTGGGCGGCGTCCCCGACGCCGGGGGAGGCGTCCAGCGAGGCCGCCACCACGGGAAGCGTGAGCCGCGCGGCCAGCAGGACGACCGTCGCGTCCGCGGCCCGCACGGCCTCCTGGCCGCCGACCGTGGCGACGATGATGCCGTCGACCGGGGCCGCGATGTTGAACAGGCGCATGCGGTCGGCTCGCGCGAGGCCGCTCTCGGAGAGCTTGACGTGCAGCGCCTCGGCGAGCAGGGGGTGCGGGCCGAGGGGGTCGGCGATGGTCGTCAGGACGTCGCTGTCGGCGACGGCCTCCCGGATGGCCCGGTAGACCTGCTGGTGCGGCCCGGTCACGAGGGGGACCACGATGGCGGCCGGCGACTCCTTCGGCCGGTCGGAGGCGCACTCGGTGAGCGTCTCCGCCAGGCTGGTCTTGCTGTCGCCGAGATGGATCAGGCGCACGTCGAGCTGGGGATGCTCGACGCAGACAATGGTCTTGACGGCCGCGGGGACGTCGCCGGCGGTGCCCGGTGCGGCCAGCACGAGCGCGGGCGCGTCCGGAGGCAACTGCGCGGGCACCGGCCGCCGGTGCCGGCCGGAGCTGGTCCGGAACGAGCGTTCGCGGACCGGGAGCTCCTGTGGAGCGTGATGACCATCGTTCACATCGGCGGATTTTACGGGGTATGGGGCAAAAGTTAAGTCTGATTCGCCGCGACGCGCGGATGGAGACCGATCTGCCTGCCGTGAGATCGCTGACATATTGGGGCTCGATCGTCTGGACGGTACCAACGGTCCGTAATCATTCGAGATCATGACGGGGGTGGCGGGTCTGCCCTGCGTGTCAGTGGTGCGCCGTACCGCTGACAGTCACGCCGCCGGACGTCCGTAAAGTTTTTTCCCCGGCCCGGCGAGGGCGGCCCTCTCAATGCACGCGGTGGGTCGCCCTGAGGATCTCGAAGAGCTCGATGCTCGCGAAGAGAAGGATCGACAGGCCGATCGCGGCGTACAGCATGGCCGGAGCCCTCAGCGGGAAGCGCCGCCCGGGTGAGGCGAGGGACGGCGCCGGATCGCCCAGGGCGGGCGCGGGCGCGGTCGCGGGGACGGGACGGGCGGGCCGCAGCTCCGGATGTCGTGCGAGATATCCTCTGGGGAACGACTTCACCCCGGTGTCGCCGCAGCCCGGGCAGTGCGCGCCCGACCACGGCGGCTGGACCTGGAACCCGGCGTGGAGCCAGACGTCCGCTACGTTGCCGTGGCCGTCGGTGAGATGCCGGACGACGTACTCCTCCTCCCACACCATCAGGCAGCGAGGACACTCGAACGGCCAGATCTCGCTCGTGCTGAACCCTTCGTACACGAAGACCACCCCCGGGCGCCCTTGTCAGACGGGCCTTGCCCGTTTCGAGTGTGGGCTTCAGCCCTTTTGATCGCAAGACCTCATGCCGGTACGGCCGGCATCCGGCGGCTCGCCCAGTGTGAGCTCCAGCGTGTCGCGGGTGAGCGCCAGCGCCGACAGGGCGAGCACCGCGCAGACGGCCATCGCCAAGGCCAAGGGCACGGCGCTGCGATCGCCGAGCAGGCCGGCCAGCGGCGCCACCAGCGCGCCGAACGCGAACTGCGAGGTCCCCAGCAGGGCCGAGGCGGTCACTGCGGCGTGAGGATCCCGCCCGAGCGCGAGGGAGCCCGCGTTGCCCAGCACCAGCCCGAGCGAGGACACCGCGACGAGCAGCAGCGGCAGGCCCGTCACCTCCGACAGCCGCCCGGTCACGGCCAGCACCCAAAGCGCGGCGGAGGCCACGAACAGGACGGCCAGCCCGGTCCGCAGCAGCCGGCGCGGGGAGAACCGGTACACCAGCCTGGAGTTGACCGTGCTGACGAGGATCAGCCCCAGCGCGTTGAGGGCGAAGGCGAGCGAGAAGGTGGCCGTCGTCAGGCCGAAGAGGTTCTCGAATACGAAGGGCGACGCGGCCACGTACGCCATCAGGGCGCCGAAGGCGAAGGTGAACGCCAGCGCGTAGCCGAGGAAGGGCCCGTCGAGCAGCAGGGCGCGGACCGTCCGGGTGGTCGCGTGGAGGTCCACGGCGCGCTGGTGCTCCGGCAGCGTCTCGGGGACGGCGACCAGGGCGGCGAGGAACATCAGCAGCGCCAGCAGGGCGAGCGCCGCGAACACCCCGCGCCAGCCCGCCGTGCCCGCCACGATCCCCCCGGCGAGCGGGGCGACGACGGACGCGACGCCGAGGACGGCCATGAGGACGCCGAAGGCGCGCGCGGCGTCCCTGCCCCGCATGGTGTCGGCGACGATGGCGCGGCCGACGACGATCGCGGCCGACCCGGCGAGCCCCTGGACGAACCGCGCCCCGATCAGCACCCCGAGGGTGGGGGTGAGGGCGCACACGGCCCCCGCCGCCGCGCACACGGCCAGGCAGGCCAGAAGCGGCGTTCGCCTGCCGAGGCGGTCGGACAGCGGCCCGGCGGAGAACTGGCCCAGCGCCAGCCCGAGGAGGAACGCGCTGATGGTCAGCTGCGCGCCCACGGCTGAGGCGCCCAGGTCGCGCGCGAGAGGGACCAGGCCCGGCAGGTACATGTACAGGGCGAACGGTTGGAACGCCGACAGCAGGCCGAGCACGGTGACCAGCAGCGGAGCCGCACCGGTCGCCCGGGGTGCGCTGAGGGTGGCGGTAGCGGACATTGAGGACTCCATCGAGGCGGTAGGACCCACGCCACCGGCTCGCCGACACGGCGCCTTCGCGGTGTCCGGGGCTACGTCGAGGCCATCTTCCGCAAGGTTACGCCTGTGAGCTGGGAAGACGCGGACCGGGCACGGCCAGCCGGCCTCAGGGGGCCTTGAGGCCGATGCCGCCGACGGACCAGACCGCCTCGGGGTCGCCGGGCTGTTCTCCTGGGTCAGGCCGCCACGCCGTGACGTAGACGACACCAGGCTCGACCAGGGACAGGCCCTCGAAGAGCTCCTCGATTTCGGCCTTCGTGCGGAGCTGGTCGCGGCGCGGGCCGGAGACCACCCCGTGGTCCTGGTAGAGGGCGGCGAGCTTCGCGGTGGCCTCGGGCCGTACGTCGGAGACGCTATGGGCGATGGTCACGTAGCTGCCCGGGACGACGGCGTCGCGTAGCCGCCGGACGATGTGGGTCACGAGCGCGTCGTCGGGGATGACGACCAGCGTGGAGAGCAGCAGGATCGCGACCGGCTCGTCCAGGTTGATCAGACTCTTCAGCCGGGGATGGCTGAGAACCTGATCAGGGTCGCGCATGTCGGCCTCGATGACCGTGGCCCGCTCGTCGCCCTCCAGCAGGGCCTCGGAGTGGACGACGACCACCGGATCGTTGTCGACGTAGGCCACACGCGAATCGGGCGCCGCGGCCCGGGCGATCTCGTGGACGCCGCCCTGCGTCGGCAGGCCGCAGCCGATGTCGAGGAACTGCCGGATCCCGGCGCCGGCCAGGTAGCGCACCGCCCGGTCGAGGAACCGCCGGCCCTCACGGCACAGGATGGGAAGCTCGGGCGCGAACTCCAGGGCTCGCCGCGCGGCCTTCCGGTCGGCGGCGAAGTTGTCCTTGCCGCCCACGAAGTAGTCGTACATGCGGGCTTCGTTGGGGATCGACGGATCGAATCCGAGACGTTCGAGCCTTGAGAACGCCGTCATGATCCCCCCGTTCCGCCGGATGCCGATGCTAGCGCTGGTTCGGGAGACGTTGTCCGTCTTTTCGGAAAGCGCTGACGGCGGATGCCGGCGACGGTCTCAGCGACTACAGACCGTTTCCAGTCTGCACGCTGATTCTCGGGTTCGGCGGCTAGTAGCACACCTCCAGGTGCCGCACAGGGTGGGTCTCGCCGCCCGGGAGGGTGAAGCCGGCCCACACGGCCTTGCCGGGGGAGCTCAGCGGGGCCCATCCCCAGTGCTGGCTGATGCCCGCGACGACCTGCAGCCCGCGCCCGCACTCGGAGACGAAGTCGGGGTCGCGCGGCGTCGGGAACTCGTCACTGGGATCGGTGACCACGCAGATCAGGGACTGCTCGGTGAGGGCGAGGATGATCCTCACGGGGCGTCCGGAGTACACGGCGGCGCGGCTGCTCAGCCCGTGCCTCAGCGCGTTGATCACCAGCTCGCCGATGACCAGCTCGGCGTCGTCCAGGAGTTCTTCCAGTTCCCAGGACCGCAGCGTGTTCGTCGTGAACCGGCGTGCGGTGCGCGCCGCGTACGGGTCGTGCCTCAGCTCGCATAACGCGAGCTGTAAGCGCCCGGGATTCTCGCCGCCGCCGACCGCCCACGGACCCGCGGAGGAAAGGACGTGGTCGAGCGCCGCGAGCCACTCTTCCCAGCTGTCGTTTCCCACCTGTGTGGGTTTAGTCCGTTGTGTCCTGTACCCAGTCATAGGGAGCCCTGTGAGGTTAGGTCGATCTCAGCATGGAGTTGTAACTACTTGGACATATTGCTCCCATTTGGTGTGCAGGTGCAAGTACCGATGCACGTGCAAACGCACAGAGGTATGCTGACGCTTGAGGATGGAAGCACCCATCTGGGTGCCCTCGTTCCGGTGAGGGGCCTGAGGTGACGAATGTCAGGGTTCGTCGGGGTTTCGGGGAGATGTGAAGAGGCGAGATGGACGAGATCTCCAACGGCATGGCCGCGTCCGCGATTTCGGGCGTACGGTGGCGCAAGAGCGCCTACAGCAACCCGAGCGGCAACTGCGTCGAGGTGGCCCCACTCCCGGACGGCGGGGTCGCCGTCCGCAACTCGCGGTATCCGGGGGGCCCCGCACTCATTTACAGCCAGGCGGAAATGGCCGCGTTCATCCAGGGAGCCAAGAACGGCGACTTCGATGACCTGGCCTTTTAACTGAATCGGCGGCTACGGAGGGTCCAAAATCGTAGCCTAAGGGTGATGTTGGGGTATATCCGGATTAGAGTGCCAGGGGTATCGTGAACTTCTCTGTGACCACGAGAAGTGAGACAACACCGCTGTTCTAAGGAATGGACATGATCACTGCCCGAGCCGAAGGGGATGAGACCCCGCTCAACATGATGGCTCGGGAGCGAGGCAGCTCGACGGTCCTGCGCATCCTGCTCGGATCCCAGCTCCGCCGCCTCCGTGAGAAGCGCGGCATCACCCTCGAAGCGGCCGGCCACTCCATCCGCGCCTCGCACTCCAAGATCAGCCGCATGGAGCTCGGACGGGTCAGCTTCCGCGCGCGGGACGTCGCCGACCTGCTGTCGCTGTACGGGGTCACCGAGGAGAGCGATCGCGAGGGTCTGCTGTCCCTGGTCGCGCAGGCCAACCGCCCCGGCTGGTGGCACAACTACGACGACGTCCTGCCGAACTGGTTCGAGGCGTACGTCGGGCTGGAAGAGGCCGCCACCCGCATCCGGAGCTACGAGGTCCAGTTCATCCCCGGCCTGCTCCAGACCGAGGAGTACGCCCGCGCCGTCGTCCTGCTCGGCCACCCGGACGGGCCCGAGGAGGAGATCCAGCGGCGGGTCGACCTGCGGATGGCCCGGCAGAAGCTGCTCGGCAGGCCCAACGCGCCCCACCTGTGGGCCGTGATCGACGAGGCGGTCCTGCGGCGCCCGCTCGGCGGAGCCGAGGTCATGCGCGGCCAGATCAGGCACCTCATCGACGTCGTGGCGTCCCCCAACGTCACCGTACAGGTCATGCCGTTCAGCGCGGGCGGCCACGCCGCCGCCGGCGGGCCGTTCAGCATCCTGCGGTTCTCCGAGCGCGACCTGCCCGACGTGGTCTACCTGGAGCAGCTCACCAGCGCGATCTACCTCGACAAGCGCGACGACCTCGACCGCTACCAGGCCGTCATGGAACGCCTGTGCATCGACGCCGTCCCGGTCTCCGACACCAAGCAGGCCCTCACCAAGATCCTCGACGAGATCTGATCGGACCGGGGGCCGGAGGTGACGGGCCGCCGTCGACTCCGGGCCGGGTCGCCGCACATTCAAAGGCCGGGCCGCCACGCGGTACCGTACGGCCGGCCGTACGCGCACCTCACCGCTTGGGCTTCCAGTCCGGGTGGCCCGGCATCGGCGGGGTCTCGGCGTCATAGATCCAGCCGTTGATGTAGCCGGTCAGATCCTCGCCGCTCACCCGGTTCGCGACGTCGATGTAGTCCTGGGTGCCGGCCGAGCGGCCGCGGAACCCGGTGAAGAAGGCCTTCTCGATCTTTCCGAAGGTGTCCTCGCCGACGAGCTCCCGCAAGCCGAACAGCATCAGCAGGCCCGCCTGGTTCGTGCCGACCAGCACGTCCCGCGCGTGCTTCATCTTCCCCGGGGGGCCCGACTCGGCACGCTTGTCACCGTCGAACACGTAGCGGGCACGCAGACCGCGATCGGGGTCGTCGAGGGTGCGGTAGCCCATCTCCACGGCATACAGAAGCTGGTAGAACTCGGCGTGGCCCTCGCTGATCCACATCTGGTTCCAGTCGCGGACCGAGACGGCGTCACCGAAGTACTGATGGGCCAGCTCGTGCATCATGGTGATCGCGTCGTTCCGCGTGTCCTCCTTGGTCACGTGGCCCTTCAGGTCGGTGCCGGTGAGGTTCTCGACGGCGTAGGTGGAGATGGTCGCGGCCTCCAGCGCCACACCGTTGTAGTCTCCGGGCACTCCGAGCACGCCGTAGGTCTCGAAAGGAAATGGGCCGAGCCGCTTCTCCAGCCAGGCCATCTGGTCGGGTATGCCGCTGACGAGCTTGCGTGTCTTCGCGGCCTGGCCGGTGGCGACGTAACTACGCAGCGGCAGACCTCCGGGCCCCTTGTCCTTGATCAGCGTGAACCGGCCGACGGCCGCCTGTACGACGTGGGTCGGGACGGGGTCGCGAGTGGAGAACGTGTAGGTGACGCGGCCCGCCTTCTCCTCAACCGAGCGGAGCGTGCCGTTCGCGACCGCCTGGAGACCCTTGGGGGTGGTGATGCGGAAGGTGAGTTTCGCCTTGTCGCTGGGGTGGTCGTTGCTGGGGAAGTACAGGTGGGCTCGGTCCGGCTGGCCCATGACCGCGAAGCCGTCCTTCTTTTCGACCCAGGCCGTGCGGTGCGGCTCCTCGTCCTTGGGAAAGGCGGGCGACTGCGGGTTGGTGCCGCGGTCCACACGGAAGGAGACGTCCACCTGGAACGGCCGTCCCTTGGGCAGGATCTGCTCCGGTGTGATCAGCAGCTTCTCACCGGCGACGCGGAAGCCGGCCGGATGCCCTGCCACGGAGACCTTCGTGATCCTTTCCAGCCCCGCGTCCAAGCTGAAAGCGGACAGGGCCTGTGTCGCGGTGGCCGTGATCTTCACCGAGCCGTCCATCTTCGTGGTGCCGGTTCTGTAGTCGTAGCGCACGTCGTACGAGCCGACGTCATAGCCGCCGTTACCCAGGTAGGCGAAGAGGGGGTCATTGGCGGTCCGCGCACCGGGCTTGGCGGTCGGGGCACCGGGCTTGGCGGCCTCGGACGGCGTGGCCGCCGCGGTCGAGCCGCATCCGGTAGCCGCCAGGATCATGGTCATAGACAGTGCGGCCAGCGCACCGGGCGTTCGAGTGGGGAACATGACCGCCATCCTGTGCGACCCGGGTATCCACACCGTCGGAGCCGCGTACCCCCTGGCGCTCGGCCGTGTATCAGGTGTGCATCACGAGTCCAGACGGACCGGCGTCGCCTTCGCCTTGGAATGATCGGCCGAGGCCGGGCGCGCAGGCGGGATCTCTTACCAGGCAGCGGACAAGACGGTCTTGGAGGAGTGGCCTGGGCCGCCGGCGGGCCGACCGGCCAGACCTCACCGGGAAGCCAGTTCCTCCCGCACGGCGGTGATCAGCCTGTCGCCGGCGTCCAGCGCGGCGTACTTGCCCGCCGTCGGGCCGGCGCCCGGCCTCTGGGCCAGAATGACGCCGAGCACCAGGCGAGTCCTGCCGTTCACCTCGGCCTTGACGGCCCACATCAGGTTGCCGCCCGCCGCGGTGCCCGACCCGGTCTTGATGCCGATCACACCGGGCCTGTCCAGCAGGGTGTTGGTGTTGCGGAGCACGCGAGGGTCGCCCGGCACGGTCGTCTCGGTCATGGCGACGACCTGACGGAACACCTCGTCCTTCATCACCTGCCGGGCCAGCTTCAACTGGTCGACCGCCGTGCTGACCGTGGAGTCCTCGTTGCCGCTGGCGCCGGTGTAGACGGTGTCGGCCATGCCGAGGCCGCCGGCGGCGGCGTTCATCTTCGCGACGAAGGCCTCCTGCGATCCGGCGTCCCAGCGGGCCAGCAACCGGGCGACGTTGTTGCCGGACGGGATCAACATCAGCTCCAGTGACCGGCGCAGCGACAGCCTCTGCCCTTCCCGTACGGGCGCGGTGGACTCCTGCCCGGAAAGCGACTCGGTGGCGGCGGTCCTGTCGACCTCGATGAGCGGACCCGCCTCGCCGTCCTTGAGCGGGTGATCCTTGAGGATCACATGGGCCGTCATCACCTTGGTCACACTGGCGATCGGCACCGGCCTCATCTGGCCGCTCGTGCCGAGGCCGCCCACGCCGACCACCTCGATACCGGCCTGCCCTTCGCTCGGCCACGGCAGTGACAGGTCGATGACAGGCCGGGGAGGCGCGGCCTGGACGTCACTGCGGGCCGCGCCGACGCAGCCGGACACGCCGGCGACCGTCAGGGCGAGGACGCAGGCCCACAGCACGGAGCGGCCGGCGTTGTGACGGGCGGAACACATGGTGGGACCTCCACGAGGGCTCGGTTCACGCCTCGATCGGGCGTTTACCGGCCACTTTCGGCCGCGGAGGTGTCGACCCTGCGGAAGCGGCCCATCAGACGACGCTCAGGTGCGTTTCGGGTGTG
>NZ_JBEZFH010000122.1:0-22079 GCF_040649355.1 Sphaerisporangium sp. NPDC049002
CGTCGGGGGCCCGATGCTCGCGGGCGTCCTGTCGGGCCTGTGGGGACCGGCGGCGGCGATCGCGATCGACGCGGGCAGCTTCGCCCTCTCGGCGCTCGGCATCTCCCTGCTCCGGCTCCGCCCGGCCGCCTCCCCAGACGCCGCTTCAGCCGACGCTCAGGACGCCGACGCCGCTCCGGGCGGCGCTCCGGGCTCGTCTCCGGGCGCAGCTCCGGGCGCAGCTCCGGGCGCGTCTCCGGGCGCAGCTCCGGGCGCGTCTCCGGGCGGCGAGGGGGCGCGGCGGGAGGGCGAGGGGGTCTCCGGGCGGCGAGCCGCCTTGCGGGAGTTCGCGGCCGGTGCCCGGTTCCTGTGGGCGCACCCGGTGCTGCGGTCCCTCACCGTGCTGCTGTCGATGCTGACGTTCCTCACGTTCGGCCTGCCTGACATCCTCGTCTACTACCTCAAGCACGACCTCGGGCAGCCCGACGGCAGCGTGGGGTACGTGCTGGCGTTCGCGACCGTGGGGACGCTCGCCGCCGCCGTGGTGGTCGCCCCGGCCCGCAGGCGCCTGGGCTTCGGGCTCTGCTGGATCGGCGCGTACGCGACAGCGGGTGTGGCGGTCGCGGTCCTCGGGCTCGCCACGGGTGTGCCGGTGGTCGCGGCGCTCGCCACGATCCTGCTGTTCTGTACGGGCGTCGCCGGCATCTGCTCCATGTCCCTGCGGCAGGAGGTGACCCCCGACCGTCTGCTCGGCCGGGTCACCTCGGCGTTCTGGACCCTGCACTCGGCCCTCGGCCCGGTCGGCGCGGCCCTGCTGACCGCCGGTGCGGCGCGGTACGGCGTCACGGCCACGTGCCTGGTCATCGGCATCGCCTGCCTCCTGATCGCGATGGCCGGGCTGCTGACCCCTATCCGCCGCCCCCACCCGGAGACCCTCGCGGGCGAGGCCGCCTGACCGCTGGGCCCGGTCTGCGGTTGGATGTCCGGTAGAAGACAATCGTCCCGTTCGGTGGCGGAGTCGGGTGGACGGAGAAGCCGGTGCGCGCGGTGCGGTACGACGGGTTCGGCGAGCAGCCGGAGGTCCGCCAGGTGGCCGATCCTGAGCCGCCGCGCGCGGGTGCCGTGATCCGGGTGGAGGCGTCGGGACTGTGCCGGAGCGACTGGCACGGCTGGATGGGCCACGACCCCGATATCCGGAAATTTCCGCATGTGCCGGGGCATGAGCTGGCCGGCGTCGTCGAGGCGGTCGGCGGCGACGTGACGCGGTGGCGTCCCGGCGACCGGGTGACCACCCCCTTCATCTGCGCCTGCGGGCGGTGCCCGGCATGCGCGGCCGGCGACGCGCAGGTCTGCGAGAACCAGACCCAGCCCGGGTTCACACACTGGGGCTCGTTCGCCGAGTACGTCGCCATCGAGCACGCCGACGTCAACCTCGTCCGCCTGCCCGGCTCCATGTCCTTCCCGACCGCCGCGAGCCTCGGGTGCCGCTTCTCCACCGCCTTCCGCGCGGTCGTCTCCCAAGGGCGGGTGGCGGCCGGCAAGTGGGTGGCGGTGTACGGGTGCGGCGGCGTCGGCCTGTCGGCGGTGATGATCGCCGCCGCGAGCGGCGCCCGGGTGGTCGCCGTCGACGTCTCCCCCACCGCGCTCGAACTGGCGGCGCGCTTCGGTGCCGCGGAAACCGTCTTCGTGGAGACCGCGGACGGGTCCGAGCGCGTCCGGGAGATCACCGGCGGGGGCGCCCATCTCACCGTCGACGCGCTCGGCAGCGCCGCCACCTGCGGCGCCGCCATCGAGAGCCTGCGGCGGCGCGGACGGCACGTACAGGTCGGCCTGCTGCCCCGGGTCGCCGGGCATCCGGCCATCCCGATGGACCGGGTCATCTCGCTCGAACTGGAGATCGTCGGCAGCCACGGCATGGCCGCGCACGCGTACCCGCCCATGCTCGCGATGATCGCCAGCGGGACGCTGCGGCCGGAGCTGCTCATCACCCGCACGATCGGCCTCGGCGAGGTCCCGGAGGCCCTGGCCGCCATGGGGACCATGGGCACCCCCGGGGTGACGATGATCCTCCCCGGTCTTCCGTAGACCGCCCGTGGGCACCTCTGGCCGCCCGTAGCACCCGTAGCCCGACCGTGGGCCGTCCCGGGGGCGGTACACATGCGTTGATCTCGTTTTCGACCACATCGCGGATGCAGCGCCGGGCTCCCCCAGTTCAGGGGCCTCGACCTTCCTCGCGGTGACTGGCCCGCGCCCCTGCCTGCCGGTACGAGCGCCACGACCCTCGTGCCGGGCGGCGCCGTGGCGCTCCTCCTCTGCGCGGGCGCCGTCGTCGCCCTGGCCCGCCGCGCCGACCGCCGCGCGCGGTAGCGACCCCATCAACCGTTCGGTGGATATCTGGACCGCCGCCGGCAAGTGATCCTCAGAACATGACAGTCATCGAGATCGACGACCTGACGAAGAGCTACCGGGGTGCCAAGGCGGTCGACGGCGTCTCCCTGAAAGTGGAGCGAGGCGAGATCTTCGGAATCGCCGGCCCGAACGGGGCGGGGAAGACGACGGTCGTGGAGTGCGCGTCGGGGTCGCGGCGGCGAGACGGCGGCACCCTGCGGGTGCTGGGCCTGGACCCGCAGAGCGACCGGCGCAGACTGCTGCAGCGCATCGGTGTGCAGTTGCAGGAGGCGGCCCTGCCCGACGCGATCAAGGTCGGTGAGGCGTTACGGATGTACGCCTCCTTCTACGACAAGCCCGCCGACCAGCGGGAGCTCATGGACGATTGGGGGCTGACGGACAAGCGGCGCGCCGGCTTCGCGAGCCTGTCCGGCGGATGGAAGCAGCGGCTGTTCATCGCGCTCGCCCTGGTCGGCAACCCGGAGGTCGTCTTCCTCGACGAGCTGACCACGGGCCTGGACCCCGCCGCCCGCCGCACCACCTGGGACCTGATCCGCGCCATGCGCGAGCGTGGGGTCACCGTCGTGCTGGTCACCCACTTCATGGACGAGGCCGAGGCGCTGTGCGACCGCATCGCGATCGTCGACCGGGGCCGTGTCATCGCCGAGGGCAGCCCACCCGAACTGATCGCGAAGGGGCGATCCGGTTCGCTGGACGGCGCGTACCTCGCCCTCACCGGAAGGGAAATGGCATGAAAGGCGTCACGCGCGCCATCACGGCCGAGCTCAGACTGATCATGCGTGATCCGATGTCGGCGTTCTTCGCCCTGGCCTTCCCCGCGGTCATACTGTGGGTCAAGATGCGCACCGGCAAACCCCTGCCGGGCGGGCTGCCTGTCATCGACGCCATGGTGCCGATGCTGAGCACCTTCGTCATCGGTCTGGCCGCGCTGGTCATCCTCCCGTCCACGCTCGCCCAGTACAGAGAACGGCGGATTCTGAAGCGGCTGCGCGCGACCCCCGCCTCGCCCATCATGCTGCTCGCCGCCCAGTGGGCCGCTCACATGCTGCTGGCTGTGGCCGGGACGGCGCTGTTGATCGCCCTCGGTCTGGCCCTCTTCGGGCTGGCGGCACCGTCCGACGCGGCGGGCGTCCTGCTGGCGTGGGTGCTCGGCGCGCTGAGCCTCGGCGCCATCGGCCTGCTCATCGGAGCGCTCGTGCCCACCGGACGAGGTGCGACGGTGATCGGGCTGAGCGTCTTCTTTCCGATGGTCTTCGTCTCCGGCACCATGATCCCCCGCGAGATCGCACCCGGCTCGATGCGTGCCATCGGCGACCTGACCCCCATGGCTCCGGTGGTCCAGGCGTTCCGCGACGGCTGGGAGGGCAACGCGATCTCCCCGGCTACCATGATCGTCATGGCAGTGACATTCGTCATCGCCGGTGGCGTCGCCGTCAAAGCGTTCCGGTGGTGATCACCGCCGACACCGGCGTCTCGCGCTGGGACCGCGCCTGGCCCGCTCTGCCGTACGTGTTCGTCCTGCTGCCGGCGGTCTTCTCCCTGCTGCGCGACTGGAGGCCGGAGGTGCTGGCCCTGGCGTCGCTCGCCGGGGCCTGGCACTGGTTCCTGGTCACGTCGCACCCCGGCCGGATCGAGCGGCCCATCGTAGTGATCATCTACTTCGTCGTGATGCTGGCCGTCATCGGGGCGCTGGTCAGGACCGACACGCTGTTCATGGTGACGGGGGTGGGAGCCTTCATCCAGGCCTTCACCCTGCTGCCCGGGCGGTGGGCGTACGCGGGGGTGGCCGCCACGGCGGCCGTGCTGGTCACCGCTCCCGCCGAGCCCGGGCGGGCGCCGGGCGAGATGCTGTTCTCCTTCCTCGTCGCCGTGCTGGTCGCCTCCACGGCCGGGCTTTCCATCCAGGCCGTCTCCGACCAGAACGAGCAGCGCAAGGTCATGATCACGCAGTTGCGGGTGACCGGCGCCAAGCTTGCCGCGCTCGCGGAGGAGAACGCGAGCCTGCAGGCCCGGCTACTGACCAGCGCTCGTGAGGCCGGCGTGCTCGGGGAGCGGCAGCGGATGGCCAGGGAGATCCACGACACCATCGCCCAGAGCCTGACCGCCATCCTCACCCAGCTTGAGGCCGCCGACACGGTGATCGACGACTCGACCGCCGCCCGCTCGCGCCTGAACACGGTGCGCGCCCTGGCCAGGGAGAGCCTGGGCGAAGCCCGCCGATCGGTCCAGGCACTGCGTCCGGCGCCGCTGGACGAGGCCCAGCTCCCAGCCGCCCTTCACGACATCGCGGCGAGATGGTCGCGGGACACGGGTGTGGCCGCCTCCGTGTCGGCCACCGGCGACCCTCGGCCGCTGCACGTGGAGGTGGAGATCACCTTGCTGCGGGTGGCGCAGGAGGCGCTGGCCAACGTCGGCAAGCACGCCTCCGCCACCCGGGTCGCCCTCACCCTGTCGTACATGGAGGATGTGGTGGCCCTGGACGTGCGTGACGACGGCTCCGGCTTCACCCCTGAGGCGGCGCGCTCCTCAGACGCGGGGGGCTTCGGCCTCATCGCGATGCGCCAGCGCGTCACCCGGCTGGCCGGGAACTTCGCCATCGAGACGGCCCCTGGGCAGGGGACGGGGATCTCCGCCACCGTTCCGGCCATCCCCAGCGGCTCGGAAGACCCGGGATCGTCCGACCACTCCAGAAAGCCATTGTGACGTGCCGATTCGTATGATCATCGTGGATGACCATCCCGTCGTCCGCGATGGGCTTCTCGGGATCTTCACCGGCGACGATGACTTCGAGGTCGTCGGCGAGGCGGCCGACGGGCCGGAAGCACTCGTCGTGGCCATGCGTGCCGACCCCGATGTCGTGCTCATGGACCTGCGCATGCCGAAGATGAGCGGCGCGGAGCTCATCCGCCGGCTACGCGAGCAGAAGCCGGGCATCCACGTGCTGGTCCTGACCACCTTCGACGACGACGCCGACGTCCTGCCCGCAATCGAGCAGGGCGCGACCGGCTATCTGCTCAAGGACACCCCACGCGCCGATCTGCGCCGGGCCGTACAGGCGGCGGCCCGGGGCGAGACGGTGCTGTCTCCGTCCGTGGCCGGCGTGATGACGAACAGGGCACACGCTCCTGAACAGCGGACGTTGAGCCGGCGGGAGTTCGAGGTGCTCGGGCTCATCGCCCGTGGCGCGACCAATCGTGAGGTCGCGGCGAAACTGTTCATCACCGAGGCGACGGTGAAGACGCATCTGCTGCACATCTTCGCCAAGCTGGAGGTGAACGACCGCGCGGCCGCGGTCGCGGCGGCGTACGAGACCGGTCTGCTCAAACCCGCCGCCGACACCTGATCCGGCCGCCCGGTCTCGCCTACCATGCGGGGGCGATCCCACGTCCGCGAGGTACGATCCCGGGGTGACTCCGGCTGCGGCGAAGCCGGGCCCCGGCGGGGAAGCGGCGAGAGCCGTCCCTCCGGTGACACGGTCACCGTCCGCACCGCCGGCCTGCCAGGAGGCCGGTGAAGGAGGTCTCTGGTGCCCTCAGGCGGCCATCGGCCCAGCATCGGCAGGGTCGCGGAGCTCGCGGGCGTGAGCGCGACGACCGTCTCACACACGCTCAACGGGCGGCGGCCGGTCTCGGAGGCGACCCGCAAGCGCGTGCTCGACGCCATCGAGGAGCTCGGCTACCGCCCGAACGTGCTGGCACGGGGCTTGCGCACCAGCAGGAGCCAGGCGATCGGGCTGATCATCCCGGACATCACCAACCCGTTCTATCCCATGCTCGCGCGCGGGCTGCAGGACATCCTCGGGCCGTCGGGCTACCACGAGATCATCGCCAACACCGACGGCGACCGCGATCTGGAGCGGTCGGCCCTGGAGCAGATGATCGCCCGGCAGGTCGACGGCATCGCCTTCGCGGTCTTCCACACGCATGCCGAGGACCTGCTGCCCGCCAGCGACCTCGGCATCCCGGTGGTACGCCTCGGCGGCCGGCTCGTCCAGCACGGTGTGGACCTCGTGCACAGCGACGACGAGGGCGGGGCCGCCGAGGCCACCCGCTACCTGCTCGACCGAGGCTACGGGCGCGTCGGGTTCGTCTGCGGCCCGGACGCCCAGGGCCCCGCGGCCGAGCGGGTGGCCGGCTACCTCGGCGCGCTCGCCGAGCGGGGCATCACGCCGGACCCCGACCTGATCGTGCACACGCGGTTCAGCCGCGCGGGAGGCATGGCGGGCACCCTGCGGCTGCTCGGCCTGCCGCGGCCGCCGCGCGCCGTGATCTGCGCCAACGACGTCATGGCCATCGGCGCGCTGGACGCGGCCCGCCGGAGCCGCCTGGACGTGCCCGGCGACCTCGCCATCATGGGGTTCGACGACATCGAGGCGGCGACGCTGGTCTCGCCGCGGCTCACGACCATGGCCAACCCCGCGAGGAAGATAGGGCAGGAGTGCGGCCGGGTCCTCCTCGACCGGCTCTCCGGCACGATGACCGGCCCGCCCAGCGAGACGATCGTCCCTGCCCGGCTCGTACGCCGCCAGTCCGCCTAGGTAGCTCACCGGGCGATTTCACATTCTGTGACCCGGGATGTGGACGCCCCATTGACATCGATTGTCCCAGGCGTATTTTCATGGTCAGTCTTAACGATTTGCTAGCCCATGTCCTGCGGTTCCGCCGCCGGACGGGGCACGGCGAACGCTGCCGCGCGCGCCGGAACCGGAGGTTCCCATGGCATGGCCGAGACCCCTCCATCGGAAGGCGGCGGCGACCGTCACCGCCCTGCTCCTGGCCCTCGGCTCGGCCGCGTGCTCCGGCTCGGGCGGCGACGGCGCTTCCGGATCCGGCGGGACGTCCCTGCGCATGTGGACGTTCAAGCGCACGCACGTGGCCGCGCTGGAGAAGGCCGCCGCGGAGTTCACCCGGCAGACCGGCGTCGCCGTCAAGGTCGAGGCCATCACGCCGGACGACGCGTTCACGGCCAAGATCCAGAGCGCGGCGCAGACCAAGGACCTCCCCGACGTCCTCGAAGTGCACGCGGGCGGCGAGGACTTCCGCATCGGCGGCTCGGGGCTCCTCGCGGACCTGACCGGCGACTTCCCCGCCGCCTCGCTCGACCGCTTCCTGCCGAGCACCCGGGAGACCGGCCTGGTGACCGCCGAGCGGCAGCGGCAGGTGGTGGAGCTCAGGCCCGCCAAGGTGGGCAGCCTGTTCAGCGTCCCCTTCACGGCGGGCACGTTCGGCATCGTCTACGGCAACCGGAAGAAGATGGCCGCGGCCGGGCTCGATCCGAGCGCCCCTCCCAAGACCTGGGAGGACTTCGTCGGCTACTTGCGGGCCACCACCAAGGCCGACCCCAAGCAGGGCGGTCTGTCCCTCGGGCTGAAGGTGAGCCAGACCGGCTTCAACTGGATCTACGCGCAGCTCGCGTACGCGTATATGGGCAAGGACCGCTACCACGCCATGTTCGGCAAGGGCACGACCCAGGGGTTCGCCTCGCCCGACGGGGTCAAGACCCTCTCGCTGTACGGCGAGCTGACCCCGTACTGGATCCCGGGCGCCACCGCGCTGGGCATCGACGAGGCGGACGTCGCGTTCGCGCAGGGGAGGTCGGCGTTCGACGTGGGCGGCACGTTCACCCTGGCCTTCCTCGCGCAGAACGGCATGAAGCCCTCGGACGTGCTCAGCTTCCCGATCCCGCCGCCGAGCGGAGGGAAGATCGGCGACCTGCGCCTGGCGGCGCTCGCGCTGACCGGCCTCTCCATCACCTCGACGAGCGAGAACCACGACGCCGCCGCCAAGTGGGTGGACTTCCTCACCTCGGCGAAGGGCGCTGCCATCTTCGCGACGTCCTCGCTCGACCTGCCGGCCACCGACCTCGGCGCGGACGCCGAGAAGCTCCTCGGCCCCGATCTGGCCGCGTTGCAGAAGTACTTCACGGGCCCGCCCGAGAGCACGTACGACGCCGCGGACGGCTCCTTCCGCCCGCCGGGGTACGACGAGGCGAAGGTCGGCCCGCCCCTGGTGAAGCTGTCGCCGCTCAAGGAGGCCGACCCCGCCGCCACGGGAGCCCAGCTGGACGCGGTGATCGCCGCCATGTGGAAGGCCGCCTCGTAGCCGGCCCTGGGCGGGCGCGGTGGCGGCGGTGGCTCGCCGGGTACGCGTTCGTGGCGCCCGCCGTCGCGCTGTTCCTGCTGATGGGGCTCTACACCATCGGCTACGGCGTCTCGCTGAGCTTCGCCAAGTGGAACGGCTTCACCCCCACCTGGGAATGGGTCGGCCTCCGCAACTACGCCGACCTGCTCTTCCGGGACCCGACCCTGGCACCCGACCTGCACCGGGCGGCGCTCAACACGCTGGCCGTCATGATCGCCGTACCGGTGGGCACGGTGGCCATCGCGCTGCCGCTCGCCGTGCTGCTCAACTCCGTACGCCGGCTGCGAGGCCCGCTGCGGTCGGTCTTCTTCCTTCCGTACGTGACCTCGGGAATCGCCGTCTACTACGCCTGGCGGTACGTGCTGGAACCGGACGGGCCGATCAACTTCCTGCTGCGCTCGCTCGGCCTCGGCGGCCTGTCCCGGCCGCAGGGCTTCCTCGCCGATCCCTCGACCGCCCTCCCCACGCTTATTGTGATCATGGTCTGGGGCGCCGTGCCGGTGGCGATGCTCCTCTACCTCGCCGGACTTCAGTCGATCAACCCGAGCATCCTGGAGGCCGCGCATATCGACGGCGCGGGAAGCGTGCGGACCGTACGGCACATCGTGTGGCCCCTGCTGCGGCCGATCACCACGGCGATCCTGCTGCTCGGGCTGCGCGACTCCCTGCAGGGGTTCCAGATCTTCCGCGTCATGACCGACGGCGGTCCCGCCGGGCACACCGACGTTGTGGGACTCCAGGCGTACCACCTGGCCTTCTTCAAGGGCCTGTCGCCCACGCTGGGGCTGGCCAGCGCGCTCGGGTGGATGATCTTCATCGCCGCCCTGGTGCTGACTCTCGCCAACGGCCGCATGCTGAGGAGCAACCGGTGACCGCTTCCGCCGCGTCCCGCCGTCATGCCGCGTACGGACGCTCGGGCCCGGCACGGCGCACGGGCGTCGTCAGGGCCGTCGCCTACCTCGCGCTGGCGCTCTACGCGGCCGTCAGCCTCTATCCCTTCCTCTGGATGGCCTCCGGGGCGTTCAAGGACCGCACCGAGATCCTCGCCGGTGGCCATCTCATACCGGACCGGCCAACCTGGGACACGCTCCTGCAGACCTGGAGCAGACTGCACTTCCTCGACTACTTCGTGAACAGCCTGAAGGTCACCGGGCTGACCGTGCTCGGCGTGCTCGCGATCTACAGCCTCGCCTCGTACGCCTTCGCCGTGCTGGACTTCCCCGGGCGCCGCTTCCTCTTCTGGTTCTTCGTGGCCCTGCTGTTCGTGCCCGGGATCACCGTGCTGCTCCCCGTGGTGATCCTTGAGGACAGGCTCGGCGTCCTCGGCAGCCACCTCGGGCTCGTCCTGCCGTTCGTCAACGGGATGGCGCCGCTGACGGTGCTCATGCTGACGAACGCCTTCCGCGCCATCCCGGGGGAGCTCCGCGACGCCGCCCGCGTCGACGGTGCGGGCGAGGCGCGCATCTTCTGGCGGGTGTACCTCCCGCTGAGCCGCCCGACGCTGATCACCGTCGCCGTGCTCAGCGCCGTCCCGACCTGGAACGAGTACGTGCTGACGCGGGTGTCGCTCAACGACGACGCCCAGTACACCCTTCCACTGGCTCTCGAATCGCTGGCCTCGGGCAACGTGCCGCAGTACAACGAGATCATGGCCGGGTCGCTCATCATCGTCGTCCCGGTGATCCTGCTGTTCCTCGCGCTTCAGAGGTACTTCGTCACCGGGCTCGCGGGCGCCGTCAAGGACTGAGGTCCGGCTGCTCGTCCATCTCGCGCCATCGGCCGCGAGCGCGACCTCGGCCACTTTCGCGTCTCGGCTTCCCCTGGCGAGGTTTCGGCTCCCCGCGGCGAGAGGGCGGCGGCACCACGGCCGGATCAGCGATGGAGCCGCGCGCCGCCACGGGTCCGGACGTCCCGGAGCCGGTGGCCCGGGTGTCACAGGTCGTATCCGGGGGCTCGGGCGGCGTTAGGCACGCGCCGGAACTGGTAGGAAGGGAGTCATGCCTGCCCTGACACCCGCAGGCCGAAGGAGCTGATCATGCAGTTTGGAGCCGACCCGCAACAGGGACTCACCGTCTCCTGCGGCGTACGGGAAAGCGCGGTCGTCGTCCAGGTTCGAGGAGAGCTGGACTATCGTGCCGCCCCGCTCCTGCGGAGCGAACTTAGCGCCATTTGGGACATGCCGGGCATATCCGCGATCGTCCTCGACCTTGCCGAGGTCACCTTCTGCGACTCCGTGGGCCTGAGTGAGCTGATCGCCACCCTGCGGCGCAGCCAGAACACCGGTCACACCCTGATGGTCAGCGGCCTGCAGGGCACGCTGCTCCGCGTGCTGACCATCACCGGGCTGCACAACGCCTTCGACTCCTACGACACCGTCGAGGAGGCCCTGCGGCGGGCGTCCTCCACCATGGAACCGCCGCTCACGGAGCCTTCGATCCTCGATCCTCCGCCGGTCGCGCCCTCCGGCCTCGAATCGCCGGCCGCCACCTCGATATTGGAACCCCCGGCAGCGCTTCCCTCCATCCTGGACCCGCGAACGACCACATCCTCCCCGCTGGGAGCGCCGGCGGGCACTCCCTCCATCCTTGAACCATCCGGTGCCACGTCCTCGGTCCTTGAACCATCCGGGGGCGCGATCTCCCCTTTGGACCCGCTCATCACTATTGACCCCTTGGAAACCGCGCCGGCCGCCCAGGACCCACCCACCGTCCTGGAAACGCCGGACACCACCCCGGGCAACGACCTGCCCCCCGGCCCGGCGACCCCGGCACCCTGACCGCTTCGGGAAGAACCGGCTCGCGCCTACATCAGGCGGCCGCCGCCGACCTCCAGGACCGTGCCGGTCATGTAGCTCGACAGGTCCGAGGCGAGGAAGAGCACGGCGCCCGCCACCTCGTGCGGCTCGCCCGCCCGCTTCATCGGGATGTCGGCCTCCCTGGCGGCGAACACGTCGGGGGGCATGGCCCCGGTCATCGCCGTGCGGATGAGCCCGGGCTGCACGGCGTTGACCCGGACTCCGCGTGGGGCCAGTTCCTTGGCGGCGGCCTTGGTGAGCCCGATGATGCCCGCCTTGGCCGCGCTGTAGTTCGTCTGCCCGAAATTTCCCGACTTTCCAGACAGGGAGGAGATATTGATGATCGAGCCGGAACCGGCGGCGCGCATGACCTCCGCAGCCGCCCGCACCCCCAGCCACGTCCCTTTCAGATGGACGTCCACGACCGCCTCGAAGTCGGCGAGCGTCATCTTGCGCAGGGTGGCGTCCCTGGTGATCCCGGCGTTGTTGACCAGGATGTCGAGGGTGCCGAAGCGTTCGACCGCGTGGTCCACGGCGGCCGTGACCGCCTCCTCGTCGGTGACGTCGCATCCGATCGAGGACACCGGCTCACCGCCTCCGAGCCGTTCGGCGGCCGTCGCGGCCAGCGCGGCGTCCTGATCGGTCACCACGACCCTGGCCCCGTGCTCGTGCAGGATGCGGGCGATGGCCAGCCCGATGCCCTGCCCGGCCCCGGTGACCAGGGCCGTACGGCCCGGCACCAGCCCGCCGCCGATCACCTGAGGCACCCGGTGGCGGCCGCGTCCCCCTGATCGCGCGCACCCGCCACCCGATCGCCGATCCCGCCGTAGCCCTCCACCCAGGCACCGCCCTTCGCTCGTCGTCCCGGAGATTAGATCATCCAAGCGTCCGCGGCCGCCGGGCGTACCGGCGGGACGGCCCGCGATCCGGCGGCGGGCTCAGGTGATCCGGACGACCGTGATCCCGCGGACGCGGGTGCTCCGCCGATCCGGACGACCGTGATCCCGCGGACGCGGGTGCTCCGCCGATCCGTACGACCGTGATCTCCCGGACGCCGGTGCTCCACCGATCCAGGCGATCGTGAGGTCGCGGGAGCGGAGGGTCAGCCGATCCAGACGGTCTTGATGTCGCAGAACTCGCGGATGCCGTTCGCGGCCAGCTCGCGGCCGTACCCGGAACGCCTGACGCCGCCGAACGGGAGCTCCGGATAGGAGGTGACCATGCCGTTGACGAACACCAGACCGGCCTCCAGTTCGTCGGCGAAGCGCTCCTGCTCCTCCGGGTCGGTGGTCCAGGCGTTCGCCCCAAGCCCGAACGCGGTGGCGTTGGCCAGCGCCATCGCCTCGTCGATGTCCTCCACCCGGTACAACTGCGCCACCGGGCCGAACACCTCCTCGCCGAACATCCTCATGCCGGGGGTGACGTCGGTGATCACCGTCGGCTCGAAGAACCACCCGGTCCGCGACGGGGTCACTCCCCCGCAAAGCACCCGGGCGCCCCGGCCGACCGCCTCGGCGACCAGCTTCTCCAGGTCGTCCCGCCCCTGCTGCGTGGCGAGGGGACCGACGTCGGTGCTCTCGTCCATGGGGTCCCCCAGCCGCAGCGACTGCATCCGCGACACGAACCGGCCGGTGAAGTCGTCGTACACCTCGGCGTGGACGATGAACCGCTTCGCGGCGATGCACGACTGGCCGTTGTTCTGCACGCGCGCGGTCACCGCCGTCTCCGCCGCCCTGGCGATATCGGCGGACGGCATGACGACATAGGGGTCGGAGCCGCCGAGCTCCAGCACCGTCTTCTTGACCTCGCCGCCCGCGATCGAGGCGACCGAACGGCCCGCCGCCTCCGAGCCGGTGAGGGTCGCCGCCACCACCCGGTCGTCGCGGAGCACCCGTTCGACCCCGTCCGACCCGATCAGCAGGGTCTGGAAGCAGCCGTCGGGGAACCCGGCACGGGCGAACAGCTCGCCGAGGTAGAGCGCGACCTGCGGCACGTTCGACGCGTGCTTCAGCAACCCGACGTTGCCCGCCATCAGGGCGGGCGCGGCGAACCGGATCACCTGCCAGCAGGGGAAGTTCCACGGCATGACCGCGAGCACCGGCCCGAGCGGCCGGTACCGCACGTACGCCCGCCGGGCGCCCACGGCGGCCGGGTCGGACGGCTCGTCGGCCAGGAACTCCTCGGCGCGCTCGGCGTAGAACCGCATGCCACCGACGCACTTGGCCACCTCGGCCCGCGCGGAGGCCACCGTCTTACCCATCTCGATGGTCATCAGCCGGGCGACGTGGTCCTGCTCCGCCTCCATCAGCCCGGCGGCGCTCAGCATCCACTCTGCCCGCTGCTTGAAGTCGCTGGTCCGGTATGTCTCGAACGCCGCGGCGGCGAGCACGAGCCGCTCCTCCACCTGGTGCTCGTCCAGCGGCTCGAACGTCTTCAGGGTCTCACCCGTCGCCGGGTTGATCGTCGCGATCGCCATCAGTACCCCCCGGAACCTGGCTCTCGCTCCCCAGTATCCGCCCCACCTGCCGTGGGACGGGCGGGGGGAGGCCCGCGTCTAGTGGCGGACCTCGTACTCCGGCGAGCGCCGCCGTCCGGGCTGGGCCGGCTCGGTGCTGGGCTCGATCTTGCGGATGTAGCCGGCGGCCTCCAGCAGATCGAGCGCCGGCACCATGGCCGCGACGGTCTTGAAGCGGCGCGCGAGGCGGCGGAACACGTCACGCCGCCGGAAACGCTGCGCGCCCGTCCGCCGGATGCACTCCAGGACGGCGCGGGCGTCGTCGGGCAAGGCGTCGTCGGAACGCGTGGGGGGCGTGACCGCGAGGATCTGCATCCGCGACGCGCTCTCGTTCCTGATACGGGAGATTTCCAGGATCAGGTCATCGAGATCCACCAGCATGCGCGTGGCGGCGCGAAAGCGCTCGAAGTCATCCTGGATCTGCAGCAGCCGCTCGGCTTCCTGACGCATGGCTGAATAATGTCATTTTTGGCATCTTTGTCAACACAAGCTTTGGCTCAGGTTTCCCCGCCACCGGGGCGCCCACTGACGGCCCGCCGCCGTTCAGACCTCCTGGTACGGGCTCCCGGTGACGCCGTCGTCCTTGAGCGCGTAGGCCAGAGCGCTCTCGACGTCGAGTTCACGGCCCCGCGCGTACGCCGTGTCGAACGCCCGGTCCCCGAGCACCGCCCTGGCCCGCCACTCGGCCTCCTCGCGCGGCCCGTCCGGCTCCGAGGGGCCGAGCCACAGGCCGAAGGCGCGCTCGACGAGGTCGCCGACGCCGAGCAGCCGGGCCGACCGTTCCATGTCGCCGAGGCCCACCGCCGAGCGGGCCATGCTCGCCAGCGCCATGACCATCCCGAGGCTGTCGTGCAGCAGGTACTTGGCGCGCAGCGACGTGCGGGCGAACCTGTCGGCCGTCGGGAAGTCCCTGCGGTCGAGCTCGATGAGGCTGCGGACCCAGTCTCCGGAGGAGTGCAACCAGATGTCGCCACGCGAGCCGCACAGCGTCCTCTGCCGCCGCAGGCACGACAACGCCTGCTCGGGCCTGCCGAGGCGGGTCAGCGCGTACGCCTGGCCCGTCAGCGCGTACGCGAGGCCGGCGCCCCGGTCGCCGCCGTCCTCGTGCGTCTCGCGCGCACGCTCGTACATGGCCAGCGCCTCGGAGACGTACCCCCAGTGGAGGCCGGTGTTCGCGCAGCAGACCGTGCCCCACCCGGCCGCCGCGAGATCGCTCTGGGAGAAGGACTGCGCCAGGCACTCGGTGGCGAGGTCGTTGGCCTCGTCGAGGTCTCCCTGGAAATCGGCCAGCCACGCGCAGGCCCACAGCGCCCGCGACAGGCTCGTACCCGGGGCCTGGCTCAGCGAGAGCGCCCGCTGGAGGTAGTGGCGGCCCTCGGAGATGAAGCCGCACGCCATCCAGAAGTAGGCGAGCCTGCCGGCCAGGTCGAGGCCCACGGCGTGCTCCGCGGGGTCGGTGAGGCAGAAGTCGAGCGCGGAGCGGAGGTTAGGCAGCTCGCTGTTCATGCGGACGTACCATGCGACCTGGTCGGGGCCGAACCAGTCCTCGTCGAACCGCCGGGCCAGGCCCAGGTAGTGGTCACGGTGACGTCGTCGCGCCTGGGCGTGCTCCCCGAGCTCGCGCAGCCACTCGGCGCCGTACTCCCTGAGCGTGTCCAGCATCCGGAACCGGATCGCCCTTCCGGTGTCGACGCGCCGCAGGATCGACTTCTCCACCAGCGCGACGAGAACTTCTTCCACCTGCTCGCGGTGTAGTCCTGTTTCCGAGCCGGTGCCGGGGTCGGCGCAGATGGCCTGCGCCGCTTCCAGGTCGAAGTCCGCCGCGAAGACCGACAGGCGGGCCCAGAGCAGGCGCTCCAACGGCTCGCACAGCTCGTGACTCCACCCGATCGCCGTGCGCAGGGCCTGATGGCGCGGCGGCCC
Source organism: Sphaerisporangium sp. NPDC049002 (assembly GCF_040649355.1). Lineage (NCBI taxonomy): Bacteria > Bacillati > Actinomycetota > Actinomycetes > Streptosporangiales > Streptosporangiaceae > Sphaerisporangium > Sphaerisporangium sp. NPDC049002. The sequence goes on from NZ_JBEZFH010000122.1 coordinate 15,761, forward strand.
CATACGGCTCTCGCTCGACAGCAGGTCGAAACGGTCGTCGATGCGGCCCATGATCTGCTCGACGGACAGCGTGCGCAGCCGTACGGCCGCCAGCTCGATCGCCAGCGGGATGCCGTCGAGCCGCTGGCACAGCAGCGCCACCTCCGGCGTCGCGACGAAACCGGGCACATGCGAGGCCGCCCGATCGGCGAACAACGCGACCGCGCCACCCGGCACCGCGCCCACACTCGCCGAGGACGCGACCAGGCCATCCGGCGTCGAACCCCCGCTGGCTGAGAGCGTGACCAGGTCATCCGGCGTCGAACCCCCGCTCACTGGGCGCGTGACCAGGTCATCCGGCGTCGAACCCCCGCTCACTGGGCGCGTGACCAGGTCATCCGGCGTCGAACGCCCGCTCGCTGGGCCTACGAGCTCCGCCTCGGGCACCGCCGCGCGGTACCGGCCTTCGATGGGCAGCGGCTCGACCTGGAAGCCCGCCTCGGCGGGCAGCCCCAGGAGGCACCGGCTGGTCACCAGGATCCGCAGGCCGGGCGCGGCCCGCAGCAGCGTGTCCACCATCTCGGCGCAGCCGTGCACGAGGTGCTCGCACGTGTCCAGCACGATCAGCGAGCGCCGCCCGGCGAGGAACTCCACGAGGACCGCCATCTGCGGTCGACCGGCCTGGTGGGCGACCCGCAGCACCGAACTGACGGCATGCCCGAGCAGCGCCGGATCGCGCAGCGACGACAGCTCCACGAACCAGACCCCGTCAGGGAACCGCGACCGCAGATCGCGCGCGACATGCACCGCAAGGCGCGTCTTGCCGACCCCGCCTACCCCCGTGAGTGTGGCCAGACGCGACTCCCCCAGCATCCGCACGACCTCAGCGGCCTCGCGCTGTCGCCCTACAAAGCTCGTCAACTCGGCGGGCAGGTTGCCCACGTGTGCCCCAGCAGGCACATCCCTCGCCGCCCCACGTCACCTCGGCTCCAGATGCTCCGCAATGGTAAGTCAGCCCCGCCGTTCTGGATAGATCGCGACATGCCACGCCCATCCGACATCCGCCGTCCGCCCGAGGCAGGGCGTCCGGGTGTGAGCTTCGCTCACTCGCCGGAGCAGCGTCTGGGACAGGCGGCTCGGGGGTGACCTTTCCGAGGTCTGTACGAGCCTTTGGCGACGCGTCACAATCACCCAATGAAGCGTTCGCGAAGGCCGGTGCTCGCCCGGTCCGCGGTGGTTCTCGCAGGGCTGGTCCTCGTGGGTCTGGGAGTTTATTTCCCTTTGATCGGCCTGGACGACGCCGACAAACTCGCCAGCGTGCTGAGCGCGTTCGTAGGAGTGATCGGCCTGGCACTTTCTGCCTACGGAGTCGTGCTCACATATCGAGCGCAGACGGCCGCGCCCCTACCCGAAGCCGTGCCACACACGCCGAAGGCGACCACCGTACGAAACACCGTCAGCGGCTCCGTACATGGCCCCCTTTTCCAGGGTGGAGATTTCAGCGGGCCTATTACCGTTGATTCTTCGACCGTGACCGCGCCACCCCCTCCGCCTCCCGGGGCCGGCGACCATCCGGAGACGTGACGAGGTACGTTCACAAGAAGGCCACGCCGCCCAAAGCCTGTAGCCGTATATTCAGGTCCTCGGCTTCTGGGAGATCAAGCTGTTTCAGCAGGGTATGGGCCTGACGCCAGGAGATCCTCGCCGCCTCTGGACCGTCAAGATAGAAGAACGTGTCGGCCATACGCTTGTGGGCCTGAGCCTCAAGATAAAGATCACCGATCGAGCGGGCGATCGTAATGGCTTGACGGCAGATGTCCAGAGCCGATGTGTATCGACCGGCGGAGCCGTGAACATCGGCGATCCCCACGAGGGCGCGCACGTTCTGGTAGGAGTCCTTGATCTCCTCAGCGAGTTTCCTGGCCTTCTGGAAGTGGATGAGGGATTCGTCGACGCCGCCCATGAGCAGATAGGTGGTGCCGATGCTGTTGAAGATGTCAGCCTGGTTTCTGCGATCACCGGTTTCCTGGAACGTGGCCATAGCCGTGCGATAGCACTCAAGCGCGGCAGCGAACTGCCCTTTGTACTGGTGGACGTTTCCCAGGTTGTTGTGGAGTATCGCGTGGTTCTGCCGCCCGGTGATCTGGTCGAAGATCTCCAGGGACTGCTGGTAGAGCTGGATCGCGTCTCTGTGGTACCCGCGGTGCTTGTGGACGTCACCCATGTTGTTGAGCGCCTTGGCCTCGCCCCGCCGGTGTCCGATGCTTCGATAGGCCGCGAGCGCGCGGGCGAGAAGATCGAGTGAATCTTGGTAGCGCCCCAGGTGCCAATGGACGATGCCACTGTGACCCAGGACGTCCGCCTCACCTTTCACGTCGTCGACCGACCGGTAGATCGCCTGAGCCTCCTCGTAGTGCGCGAGAGCCTCCCGGTAGCAGGCGGACGCCCAGCAGACCACGCCTATCTGGTCCAGGCACCTGGCCTCGGCGTGCTTGTCGGCGATGGACCTGTACAGCGACAACGCGTTCTCCGTGTGGATCAGGGCGTCATTGTGCCGTCCCGTTCTGAAGCTCACGAATCCCAGGTCCAGAGAGGCTTGGGCGGCTCCTCGCGAGTCACCGATCTCACGGCACGCGCGAAGGGCCACGCCATGCCCCGCCGCTGCGTCCTCCCAGTGTCCCTCCGTGTCGAGGAACTCTGCCATCACACGCATGAAGCCGGCACAGTGAGCCTTCCACTCGTGATCAGCCGCGTACTGCGCGAGCTGCAGAACGGTGCCCCACTCCTCGCCCAGCCACTGCCTGCCGTCCGCCGCGGCGGACGCCGCCTCCTGACCCGCTGCGGCCCCGGAACATCCCTGAGCCAGGCGGACCGCTTGAGCCGCCGCCTCCGCTGTCCGCAGATAATGGTCGAGAAGCCGTGTGATCGCGCGACGGTTCTCCCGCTCAGGATCCTCACGCCGTGCGCGGTCGTGCGCATAGACACGGATGAGATCGTGGAACTGGTAACGACCAGGCGCCGTCCGTTGGAGCAGATGGTGCCGGAGAAGCACATCGATCATGGTCTGAGCCCGGGTCGGCGTGGTGTCGCACAGCTCGGCGGCGACCGCTGCCGTGACATCGCGGCATGGGCACAGGCCGAGTCGCCGGAAGGCGAGTTGCTCCTCCTTGGTGAGGTCTCGATACGAGAGCTCGAACGCAGAGTCGATCTCACGATGGACGCCACCTGCGGTCTTCTGGGCGCGATGGACCCCGCCAAGCATGCCCGTCAATCCATCGCGCTGGGAGATCCGCGTACGGCCGGCCCTCAGGGTGATCGCGAGCGGCAGACCGCCGCACAGCCGGACCACCTCGTCGATCACACCAGGGTCCGGATCGTCGTCCGCGAGCCGGGTGGCGAGTTCGGCGGCTTCACCGGGTGGAAGCACGCCGAGTGAGACGCATCGCACACCGGGCGTGCCATCGAAGCGAGCGCGCGTCGTGATGATCACGAGACCGGCCGACGATCCACCGAGGAGAGGCTTCACCTGGTCGGGTCCCAGCGCGTCGTCGAGGATGACGATCGCGCGCCGATAGGCCAGCTCGGCCCGCCACATGGCCGAACGCTTCCCCAGCTCCTGGGGGATGCGAGCAGGCGGGATACCGAGCATTCGAAGAAGCATGGACAGTGCAGCCGCGGCGTCCAGGTGAGGACGGACGGGATCGTGCGCCCTCAGATCCAGATGGAGACAGGCGTCTGGATAGCGTGCCGCGAGCCGGTGCGCGACGTGTACCGCCAAGGCGGATTTGCCCACACCCGGCATTCCCTGGATGGCCACGACGAGATTGCCGTCCCGCTCACGGCGCAGCGCGCTGATTGACTCGATCTCCCGCTCGCGGCCGGTGAAGTGGGGAATGTCGCACGGGACCGTATTGGGTTGTGGAACGGTCCCGCCACGGCGATAGACAGGGGTGACCGCGAGCTCGGAGTCCCCTTGGAGGACACGCTGGTGCAGCTCGCGCAGGGCCTGGCCGGGCTCGGTGGCCGACAGCTCCCTGAGGTGCGTGTAAACCCGCCGGTAGAGGTTGAGCGCGTCGGTCCGCCTGTCGCTCCGATACAGGGCGGTCATGAGCTGGGCGGCAAGGGCTTCGTCGGCGGGATGAAGCGCGACGAGCCGATACAGCTCCTCCAGGACCTGTGGGTGGCGTCCCAGCCGTAGCTCCAAGTCGATGCGCTCCCGCTGCGCGTTCATCCTCTCCTCCGCGAGGACCTCGCCCATTCGGCGCGCCCAGTCCCCCGGCAGACCGGACAGAGCCTCTCCCGGCCACAGCTCCTCGGCGTCCTGGAGCAGCCGGACCGCGTGTTCGGGGTCACCGCTCTCCGCCACCGCCGTCGCCTGCCGTCGCAGGAGCCGGAACCGTTCAAGATCGATCGTGTTGGGGTCCACCGTGAGCGTGTAGGTACAGCCCCGGGCCACGATCCGGGCGCGGTCCCCTACGGCGTCCCGCAACCGCCGCCGGACGCGCGACATGTAGCTCGCGAGATCCTTTCGCGCCTTGGGCGGGGGTCGCTCGCCCCAGAGGTGATCGATGATGACGTCGACCGCGACGGGCCGGTTCGGCGAGAGCAACAGGACCGAGAGGGCAAGCTGCTCCTTGGGAGGGACGGGCAGGGGTTCCATCCCCTGCGCGCTCAGGGCGAGTCCGACCCCGCTGCCCAGCATTCTGATATCCAACTTCGCCCCCTCCGGCACAAACCCCCACACTCCGGATTTAGCTATAGCGAGACAATCTCATATTTCACCCTCCGCTTCCATGGCTGACTTCTATTACCGAACCGATACATACGGTGATAGGTCCATATATTAGGCGAATTTCACTTTATGTCCGGAAAATCCAGGGTTATGTCGGGACCCAAAAAGACCACTACGTCCGGAGCTGGGCATATATGCTGCATCGAGCAGCTTCCACTGCCCTATGACCGCATCTACGGATGGGTCTTGCACATATATCTAGGGAGCACAGCTGATATGTCCGACCCGTTGACGGCCATGATTGCCGCTGCGGCAATGTTCGCGGGACCGACCCGTCTCGCCGACGCCAGCACAGTTCGCACGCCCACGGCGATTTCCGCAGTGGTCCAGGAAGAGGCTTACAGCAAGGACATCTTCATGATTTTCCTTCGGAAGGAGGGCAAGGCGACGGTTTGGACGTACATAGCCAACGAGGCGTAGTCATATAGCAACACTGCGTTATATGCGCATCTGGGTCGTAGCCGTAGATCTCATACGGTTACGACCCTTCGTCACTCCACAAGCCGACCATCCAGTGATCCGCAATGTAACCATCCAACATCCCCATGCAGGCTCATGACCTGCGGTTCCCTCCGAACCGCTCTGGAGCATCACGGGAGGCAGGCATGACATGCGGAGAGCGTCCACTCAGAGGACCGTTTTCCCTGGGTGCGACCAAGGCGGACACCCATTGCGTCGAGCGGACGGTGGCGATCGTCGTACACCACCTGGCTGCCGCCACGCGCCTGATGGACGTGGTCCCGCTCATCGAGGAGGACAGGCGCGTCCAGGTGGTGTACACCGTGCCACCCTCCTCGCGCTTCGCGAGCGGCGCGCAGGACTTCCTGCAATCTAGAGGCGCGCTGGTGATGCCCTGGTCACAGGCGACGGAGACGAGATTCGACCTGGCAGTGGCCGCAGGGCAAGGAATGCTGGAACGGCTTCACGCGCCCCTCATGACGCTCTCCCATGGTGCCGGGCCGAACTCGTACGTGAGCCGCAGAGAAGGACACGGACCGCCCGCGTCCCGCGCGGTGACCGGGCTCGGTTTTCAGGCGCTGACCTTGCATGGGCGCGTCGTCCCTTCCGCGATCATGCTTGGCCACGTGGACCACCGCCGGCTGCTGGCGAGCCAGTGTCCGGACGCGCTCCCCGCGACAGTCATCGCCGGAGACCCGTGCTTCGACCGGCTCGTGGCAAGCCGCGCGCAGCGCACGGCGTACCGGAACGCCCTGGGCGCGGGACCTGCGCAGAAGGTCGTCGTCGTGTCGTCCCACTACGGGGCGGGATCCCTGCTGTCGCGGCATCCCGACCTGCCGCTCCGGCTCTCGGCCGAGCTCCCTTCCGAGGAGTTCCGGATAGCCCTGATCCTTCACCCCAACATTTGGGTCGCTCACGGAGCGCAACAGGTGAGGTCCTGGTTCGCCACCTGTACGCGGTCGGGTGTCGCTCTGCTCCCCCCCGAGGAGGGCTGGCGGGCGGCGTTGGTGGCGGTAGGTCGTACAAGTTCCTGCTGCGCCCGACCCGGCACCAGCAGATCGCGCTCGCCGCATGCCTGGAAGACCACCG
>NZ_JBEZFH010000123.1:0-22075 GCF_040649355.1 Sphaerisporangium sp. NPDC049002
GTTCGATCGCCGCGACGGAGGGTTGGAACCGCAACCGGTTGAGCTGCGCGGGCGTCAGCCTGGCGGCGAAGCCGTTGAACACATGCTTGTAGGTCACGGTGGGGGACCGCTGGGAGCGGGCTCCCGCGGGTGAGATGGCTCGCTTGTCGGCCTCGTGAGGCATGGCCCCGTGCGCGGTCGTGCCCAGGCGGTCAGGAGTCGCCGCCCAGGCCGGTTCCGCGGAGCCCAGTGCCGTCACCGTGATCTGCACGGCGAGCAACGCGCAGGCACCAAGCCGCGCGGGCCCCCGAGTGCATGGATGCAAACCCATATTGATCCTCTGTCGCAGGGCGCCCCTCCGCCAAGAGGATCTATCCCACCTTCGGAAAGTGCCGACTCCACTACTCTGCGTGTTTTTGCGCGAAAATGGCGGGCATGCTGTGCGTCTGTGACCTTGAAGGGCTACGGGTCGTACAGTGGCCACGTGGTCGAATCGACGCCGAGGGCGCGTGGGGGAGAAAAGACCCGAGAGGTCATCGTCGAAACGGCCCTGCGCCTGTTCCGGGAGCAGGGGTACGAGGCGACGACCATGCGGGCCATCGCGTCCCAGGCGGGCGTCTCTGTAGGGAACGCTTATTACTATTTTTCGTCGAAAGAGCAGTTAGTTCAGGCTTACTACGATCGGGCGCAAACAGAGCATGAAGTCGCCTGCCGTGAGCTGCTCGCCTCCGAGCGGAAGTTCGCCGTACGGCTGAGCGGCGTACTCCGCGCCTGGGTCCAGGTCTCGGAGCCGTACCACGGGTTCGCCGTCAAGTTCTTCAAGCACGCGTCCGAGCCGAGCAACCCGCTCAGCCCGTTCAGTGGGGAGTCCACGCCCGCCAGGGAGGCGGCGATCGGCATCTACCGCCAGGTCGTGGAGGGCTCCGCCGACCGCATCGACGCCGAGCTGCGCGAGGAGCTCCCCGAGCTGCTGTGGCTGTCGTCCCTCGGGATGGTGCTGTTCTGGGTACACGACACCTCGCCCGGCTGCGAGCGCACGTACCGGCTGATCGAGGTGATGGTGCCGCTCATCGACCGGCTGGTGGGCCTGTCGCACCTGCCCGGCCTGCGCGGTGTGACCAAGGACTTCATCACCGCGATGCGGGAGCTCAGGACCTGACGGTCGTTTGGCCGTCGGTCGGCCGGATCCCGTATGCGCCATACCGGCCGGTTGGTATGGTCGGGGCAGGAGGTGGACAGTGAAGCGTTGGGGCATCACGATCCCGTTCTTCGATCGCACCATGGCCGAGTCCAAGGACCTGGTCGCCGAACTCCCCGGCCTCGGGTACACCGACGCCTGGTCGGCGGAGGTCGGTGGCACGGACGGGTTCGTCCCGCTGGCCATGGCCGCGGACTGGGCACCCGAGCTCCGCCTGGGCACCGCGATCATCCCGGTGTCGACCCGGGGTCCGGCCCTGCTCGCGATGTCGGCCGCGACGCTCGCCGACCTCGCGCCCGAGCGGTTCGTCCTCGGCATCGGGGCGTCGTCGCCGGTCATCGTGGAGCGGTGGAACGCCGGCGAGTTCGTCAGGCCGTACGGCAGGACGCGTGACACCCTGCGGTTCCTCAGGAAGGCGCTCGCCGGGGAGAAGGTCACAGAGAAGTACGAGACCTTCGAGGTCAAGGGCTTCCGGCTGGAGCGCGCGCCCAAGGTGGCGCCGAAGATCGTGCTGGCCGCCCTGCGCCCCCGCATGCTCCACCTCGCGGCCGAGGAGGCCGACGGCGCCATCACCAACTGGCTCTCGCCCGAGGACGTGCGCACGGTGCGGGCCGAGGTGGGCCAGGAGACCGAGCTGATCGCCCGCCTGTTCGTCTGCGTCAGCGAGGACGCCGAGAGGGTCCGGGCGCTGGGCAGGCGGATGCTGGCGGCCTACCTCACGGTGCCGGTGTACGCGGCCTTCCACGACTGGCTCGGCCGGGGTGAGGTGCTCCGCCCGATGCACGAGGCGTGGGCCGCGGGCGACCGCCAGGCGGCGCTCAAGGCCATCCCGGACGAGGTGGTGGACGCGCTGGTCGTGCACGGCGACGCGGCGACCTGCCGGGCGCGGATCCAGCAGTACGTCGACAACGGCCTGACGACCCCGATCCTGGCGCCGATCGCGGGTGGCGAGGTCCCGATCCCGCAGGCCGTCCGCGACCTCGTTCCAGCGTCCTGAGGTCGTGCCCGGGAGGTCAGGAAGGCGCTTTTGAGGCTCCTGCCAGGCGGGGAACTCCATGCGCCGCGCCGCACGTTATCGGGAAGCACGGAAGGGTAGTGGCGGGGTCAAATGATCCGACCGTGCGCGCGTGATCGGGGGCACAGACGGAGGTGGCCATCATGAGCAAGGCTGGACGTGCGACCGCGGCCTACCGCGCCTACCGGGAAGTGAGCCGGCCGGGCTCGCCGGGCCTGATGGCCCGGATCAAGGCGCTGCCGAGGATGATCGGCGGCTCCCTGCGCGGGGAGTACGGCGACCTGGGCAAGAGCAAGCTGGCCCTCATGGGGCTCGGCATCGTCTACATCGTGTCGCCCATCGACGTGATCCCCGACTTCCTGCCGCTGATCGGCGTGACCGACGACTTCGGCGTGTTCCTGTGGCTGATGACCTCTCTCCTCGGCGAGAGCGGCCGCTATCTCGACTGGGAGCACAAGAAGGTGCGCGGCGAAGTCATCTAGCTATGGGAGACCCGGTGGCGCACACGGGGCCCTCTGGGGCTCCGGTGCGCGCAGGGAACGTTCCCATGGCTGGACATGCCTGTGCCGCGGCTCTCAGAGCTCTTCTCTGAGGAGCCAGGCACGCGACGGGAGCGGATGCCCGAAGAGGCGCGCCGCGTTGCCGTACGCCACCCTGGCGATGTCGGCGGGCGGCAGGCTGCCGAGGTGGCGTGCCAGCGCCTGCTGCACGTCGGGCCATGTGGACTCCGAGCGGGGATAACCGCTTTCGAGCAGCACGTGCTCCAGCCCCACGGCCAGGCGCACACCCGACAGGGCGTAGTCGTCCAGGGTGCCGAAGTAGAAGTTGCGGCGGAGGACCTCGCTCGGCTTGAGACCGCCCTCCCAGGTGGCCTCGCCCGCCACCGGGTGGTCGAGGGCGTAGTCGGCGCGGGCGGCCAGCATGGGCAGCCACCCGACGCCGCCCTCGACGATGAGGATGCGCAGCTTCGGGAAGCGCAGCGGCACGCCCGACCACAGCCAGTCGGCGCAGGCGAACATCGCGCTCGCCGGGATCATCGTGGTGATGGCCTCGATGGGGGTGTCCGGCGAGGGCACCGGCGACCACGACGAGGCGCCGGTGTGCAGGCACACGACCGTGCCCGTCTCCTCGCACGCGGCGAAGAAGGGATCCCAGTGGCCGGTGTGGATGGACGGCAGCCGCAGCCGGGTCGGGAACTCGGGGAAGACCACGGCCTTGAAGCCGCGCGCGGCGTTGGCCCGGATCTCCTTGGCCGCGATCTCAGGATCGGGCAGCCAGGGAAGCTGGAGCGCGATGATGCGCTCGGGATAGGTGCCTGCCCAGACGTCGCAGTGCCAGTCGTTCCACGCCTGGGTGAGGGCCAGGCCGAGATCCTGGTCGCGGGTCTTGGCGAAGGCCATGCCCGACTGCACCGCCAGCATGCCGGGGAAGCTGAGCGCCGCCCACACCCCCGCGATGTCCATGTCCTGGATGCGGGCCTCGATGTCGTGGCAGCCGGGCCTCATCTGCTCGAACCGCACGGGGTCGAGAGTCCACTGGTCGCGCGGGAGGCCGGCGCCGGCGTCGAGGCCGGCGCACGCGTACGTGCCGCCGCCGTACCGCCACACCTGATGGCCGGCGTCGGTCTCGACGACTTTGGGCGCCAGGTCGACGTACTTCTCGGGGAGCCGGTCGTCGAACAGATCCGGCGGCTCAATCAGGTGATCGTCGACGCTGATGATCACATAATCTCGCCGCCTTGGCTCGGGGTCAGGGGGCAGCGATGTGTTCACAGGGAAAACCGTATGCCGCAGGAATAACACCAGACAAGCTGGGAGGTCTCCGGTTGGTATCCGTTCATCCGAGGTGCGGCACCCAACGTCCTTAAGGGGCTTACCAAATAGTGTGAAGTTTCCGACAAAGAGTGGGTCATGGGACGGTAACCTGCTCAGCGAGTCCAGCGTATCGGGCGACGAGCCCTTCGGGTCCGGAGAACGGCTCCGCCTCGAAGCCCTCGCTCTCGTAGCGGACGACGCCGGGGCCGGGCCCGTCGAGGATCCCGGTCGCCGTCGCCGCGCGAGACCATGAGCCCGATTCGTCGCGTTCCAGGTCGAGCGTTCGCGACCAGCCCACTCCCCACGAGCGCACGGTCGGCACCTCGGTCACGTACCGCGGACCGGTCACCGACGCCTCCGATTTCGCCGACAAAGCTGTGCAAGGGAAACGTTACGGGCGTTCCAGGCCGTACGAGGCCGTGGGCGGTGGCCCGCAGGCAGCGGCCGGGAAAGTGGCCGGGGTCAGTGGCCGGGGGCGGGGACCGCGCCGGTGTCCGCCGAGGATTCGCGCCCGGCCTGGAGGTCGCGCGCCTCGCGGCGGATCAACATGATCCACCCCCCGATGGCGATGCCGATGAACATCCACCACTGCACGCCGTACGCCAGGTTGAGGCCGCCGCCACCGCCGACGTCGGGGTCGGGGACCGGCTCGGGCGCGGTGGCGGGGCTCGGCCGCTGCTCGGTCAGCTCGACGTATCCGCCGAACAGTTTGTACGGCATGGTCCTGCCGAGGTCAGGGGTGTTGATCAGTAGCACCTGGCGGGGCGGGAGGCCGCTGCGGTCGGTGATGCCGGTGCTGTCCTCGGTCTCCGCCTGGCGTAGCCGCCCGGTGACACTTACGTCACCGGCGGGCGGCGGGGGGACCTCGGGCGGCGTGTCCGCGGTCGGGCCCATCTTGACCCAGCCCCTGTTGACCACGACGGCGGTGCCATCGGCGGTGACCAGCGGAGTGAGCACGTAGAAGCCGGTCTGGCCGTTCTGGGTGCGGCGCCGTACGAGCAGCTCGTGGGAGGGGTCGTAGCGGCCGGCCGTGGTGACGGGGCGGAACCTCGCCGAGGACGGCACGGTCGCGCCCGGCGTGTCGAGGCTGGTGAGCGGCACCGGCGCCGACGCGAGGTTGCCGGTCGCCAGGTCGCTCGCGGAGGACCGTTCCTCATAGCGCCCGAACTGCCATCTGCCCAGGAAGACGAACGAGGGGATGAGCACCAGGACCAGCACGTGGAGTGCCAGCCAGCGGGGCGTCAGGAGGAACCGGTACACGCTCTCAGCCTAGGCAGGCAGGTGAGTGGTCCGTGACTCGCCTGTGGCCCTTCGACCTCGGGTGACGAGAAACCCTGCTCCCCGCATCGCCGCCGGGGACCGTCCGGAGCCCCGCGTCCTCGGGCGTGGTGAGGGTGTCGCGACCGGCTGATCATGATCTCGTGGAACCGCTCGCGGACGGCTGGGGCATGCCGTACGGTCGTCTGGGATTCGTCTTCGGCACCTCGCTCTGGCCCTCGGGAGCCCTCTCCACATGACCGCGCCCTCCTTCGCGCTGCCGTCGCCCGTGCAGCATCCGGTGTTGCCCAGGATTCCCGTCCTGATCCGGCACGCGGTGCCACGGGTGCTGGAGGGCATGATCCTTCCGGTGGCCGTGTTCTACGCCGGGCTGCTGGTCGCCGGGATCCACGGCGGCCTGGTGATGGCGGTGGCCTGGGTGTACGGAGGGGTCGCGCTGCGGCTGGTCAGGCGCCAGACGGTGCCCGGCACGGTCCTGCTGGCCATGCTGGCGATCACGGTGCGGGCCGCGCTCGCCCTGGTCACCGGGGACGTGGTGATCTACTTCCTGCAGCCGACCCTCGGGGTGTTCTGTGCGAGCCTGGCGTTCCTCGGCACGGCCGCCGCGCCGCGCCCGCTGATCGAGCGGGTCACGACCGATCTGGTCCCACTGCCCGACCATCTGGTCCACCATCCGCGCATGCGCAGGTTCTTCGTACACCTGTCGCTGCTGTGGGGAACCGTCCAGTTCGCCAACGGGTCGCTCAGCCTGTGGCTTCTGTTCAGCGAGTCGATCGAGACGTATCTGATCGTCAGGACGGCGGCGGTGGCCGTGCTCATGGTGCTGGCGGCCCTGGTCTCGCTGCTCGCGTTCAAGCGGGTCCTCCAGGCCGTGCAGAAGCACTGAGGTCCGCCGTCGGAAGCCCTGATCCGGTCCGGAGTCACTGCGGTACGTCCGCAAGCGCTGAGGCCTGGGCCTAGCCGGCGAGGCGGGCGCCCGGGCCGAGCCTCGGGGTGACCTGACGGGGTGAGGGCACCTCGTGGCCCTCGTCGCATATCAGGCGCACGTCGATGGGCGAGCCGCAGTCGCGGTGGGTGAGGACCACGGGCGGGCCGCCCGGGTCGGCCATGTAGCGGTCGCCCCAGTGCATGAGGCTGACCATGATCGGATAGAGGTCGAGGCCCTTCTGCGTGAGGCGGTACTCGTCGCGCCGGCGGCGGCCGGGCTCGCGGTAGGGGACCTTGCGCAGCAGGCCCTCCTCCACCAGCCTCGCCAGCCGTGCGCTGAGCACCTGCCGGGGCGCCCCGATGCCCGCCTGCATGTCGGCGAACCGGCGCACCCCGTTGAAGGCCTCCCTCAGCACGAGGAACGTCCACTTCTCGCCGAGGATCGCGAGCGTGCGCTCGATCGAGCAGTTCTCCACCCGGTAGGGGTTCGGCTCGCTCATGAAGGCATCGTAGGCGCTCATTTTTCGTCCCTCCAACGCAGCTAAGTCTAGTTGACAGACTCAGGTGGGCTGGGGAAGGCTGAGTCCATGACACGAACCCAGGTGGCGATCTCCCAGGTCCCCACCGATTTGGCGGTCTCGGGGGTGGAGGTGCGGCCCGCGCGGATGGACGACGAGCAGAGGGTCAAATCGTTCGTGGAGGGGCTCTCCCTCGGGAGCCAGACGATGCGCTTCTTCGCGGGGCTGACGCGTCCCAACAGGCGCCTGGTGAGTGCGCTGATCGCGACGGACGACCGCCGTGACGTCCTGCTGGCCGTGGACGGCGACGACCGGGTCGTCGGCCACGCCATGAGCTTCACGCGGGCGGACGCCACCGAGATCGCCGTGGTGGTAGCCGACGAGTGGCAGGGCGTGGGCCTCGGGTCGCGTCTCGTACGGACGCTGCTGCGGCGCGCCGTCGCGCGAGGGGCGGTCGCCGTCGGGATGGACGTCATGGGCGAGAATCGCAAGGTTCTCTCGATCATCAAGCGCTGGTGGCCGGACGCCGAGATGCGCATCGAATCCGGCACGGTCGAGGTCCTCGCCCCGATCGGCGCGTTCTCGGGCAACCCGGACCGCCGCTGAGAGCGGCCAACTTCGGAATGGGATTCGGGAATGTGCGTGATCCTTAACACTGCGTGGGGACCATGCCCGAGAATGTCGTTAGGATGAATTAGCGCTGACGTTTGCAGAATAAGGTTCTGTTGAGTCACCATTGACAGTGTGAAGAGCGCGAGGAACGGGCGAGACGGCCGCACCAGGATCATCGAGGGCGCGCTGCGCCGTTTCAGCCAGGACGGGGTCTCCTCCACCACGCTCGCCAGCCTCCGCGAGGAGAGCGGGGTCAGCGTCGGCAGCTTCTATCACCACTTCGCCAGCAAAGAGCACGTGTTCGGGGTGCTCTACTCCGAGATCCAGAGCATGTACCAGCAGGCCTTCGTCGACGAGCTGTGCCGGCACGAGAGCGCCCAGGGTGGCATCGAGGCCATCGTGGGCATGCACATGGCCTGGTGCGGCGAGCACCCCGAGCGGGCGCGCATCCTGATCAGCGAGCGTCCGCCCCGCCGTGACGAGCCCGGCGGGCCCGAGGTCGCCGAGTCGCGGCGGGCGTTCTTCCGCCAGGTGTCCGACTGGTGGCGCCCCCACATGAAGGACGGCGTGCTGCGGCCCGTGCATCCCACCATGTGCTACGTCCTGTGGCTCGGCCCCGCCACCGAGATGTGCCGCCTCTGGTTCTCCGGTGCCCACCAGCCGACCGACGAGGAGATCCAGGCACTCCGCGAGGCGGCCTGGCACAGCCTCCGCCTCGCCTGAGCCGCCTCGATTCGCGCCCAGGGCTGTCCGGGGTCCGCACGCTCGATGCTTTGGCGGTCGGCTCTGGTCAACTCGGGCGATCGCACCAGGGCGATCGGCTGATCTTCGCGATAATGCATGCGTGGATCGGTATCCCCGGCGACTGTTCCTCCAGCTCAGCGGCGTCGCCGCGGCCGGAGCGCTGATCCCGGCCTCTGAAGCGTCGACCTCAGGAACCGGAGCGCTGACCACATCCGCTGGAGTGCTGAGTCCGGCGTTGCCTCCCGTCCGTACAGGGGACGGTGTGTTCGACCCGCTGCGCCGCCGATGGCGGGAGGTGACGGCCGGGTCGGGGTTCGACGCCGCGGCCGAGCCGTACCGGACCCGGCTGGCGATGCTGGGGACGGCGGCGGCCCGATACCGGGACACCATGGCGCCGGCCGACGGCTCGCTCTGGCCCGATCAGCCGTTCCCTTCGTTCGTCGCCACCCAGAGGCGGCTGCTGACCATGGCCCGCGTGTACGCCCTTCCGGGGACCGGCCTGACCGGCGACGCGAAGCTCGCCGAGGCCGTCGCCACCGGCATCGACCACTACAGGCGGCAGGTGTACGCCGCGGACGCCGACCAGGTCGGCAACTGGTGGCACTGGCGGATCGGCGTCCCCAAGACGCTGCTCGACGCCGCCGTGCTGATCGGTACGCACCTGACCGGCCCGCAGACCGGGGCGCTGCGGGACGCGGTGGACCACTTCGTCCCCGAATGCCTCCTGGACGACTACAGCGGTACCAGCACCGGCGCCAACCGCGTGGATCTCTGCGTGGTGACGCTGCTGCGCGCCATGCTCACCTCTGACGCGCGGAAGGCCGCGCTGGCCGTCTCGGCGCTCTCCCCGGTCTTCCCGTACGTCTCGGAGGGCGACGGGTTCTACCGGGACGGCTCGTTCATCCAGCACACGTTCACCCCTTATCAGGGCGCGTACGGGGCGTCGCTGCTGACCGGGCTCGCGACCCTGTTCGCGGTGCTGCGCGGCTCGCCGTGGGAGATCACCGACCAGAACATCTTCGACGCGGTGGAGAGGTCGTTCGCCCCGTTCGTCCACGACGGCTTCTGCATGGACCTGGTCCGCGGGCGCGGGGTCGGCAGGGAGCCGTACGGTGATCACAGGAGGGGACGTGAGATCGCCTCCGCGATCCTGCTGCTGGGGAGCTCGGCCTCCGCCGCCGAGGGTGCCCGCTGGCAGGGCATGGTCAAGGGGTGGGCGCTGCGCGACACCCGCGAGCCCATGCTCAAGGCCGCTGAGAGCGGCGACCTGGCCTTCCACGCTCGGCTCGCCGCCATCCTGGGCGACGACGCGATCCCCGCGACCGAGGAACCCGTGGGGCACCGGCTGCTCGCGATGAGCGCCCGCGCCGTCCACCGCCGGCCGGGCTGGTGCGCGGGGCTCAGCATGGCGTCCTACCGCATCGGGCACTACGAGCACGGCAACGGCGAGAACCTGCGGGGCTGGCACACCGGCTCGGGGATGCTCTACTGGTGGGCCGAGGGCCACGGCGACCAGTATTCCGACTCCTTCTGGCCCACCGTCGACCCCTACCGCCTGCCCGGCACGACCGTCTCCACCCGGCGGCTGGCCGACGGCGCCGGCGAGGCGTGGGGCGACACCTGCCCACCGGCCCGCTGGGTGGGCGGCGCGACCGACGGCACGTACGCGACCGTCGGCCAGCACCTGTACGGCTTCGAGAGCACGATGGAGGCCTTCAAGTCCTGGTTCTTCCTCGACGACGCGGTGCTGTGCCTGGGCGCGGGGATCACCAGCGGAGATGGCGTACCAGTCGAAACCATCGTGGACAACCGCAGAACCGACGCAGTCCTCACCGTGGACGATCGCGGGGCCGATGCGCTGCTCAGGACGGGCTACCGCAGGACCGACGCGCTCCTCACCGTGGACTACGAGGAGGGTTGGGCGCATATTGCGGGGCACGGTGGCTATGTCCTGCCGTCGTGCCCCCGCCTGAACACGTTGAGCGAGGAACGCACGGGCGACTCAGACCAGATGACCCGGAGCTACGTGACCCTCTGGCTCGATCACGGGGTCGACCCCCGTTCTGCCGGCTATGTCTACCTCCTCCTACCGGGTGCGAGCCTGGCGGAGACCCGGGCCCGCGCCGCCGACCTCGGGTGGGCGCGTGTGCTCGTCAACACCGCCCGCCGGCAGGGCGTCCACGTCCCGTCACTCGGGATCACCGCCGTCAACTTCTGGAACGACGGAGCCGCCGGCGGTCTGACCGCCTCCGCCCCGTGCGCGGTCCTCGTCAGGGAGCGCGGCGACGGTACGGCCACGCTGACCGTGTCCGATCCCCGGCGCGGCCTGAGTGAGCTGACCGTGACCTGGGACCGGCCGGTGGCCGAGATCCTCCACGGGCACCCGCTCCTGACGAGCGCCACGACCGGCGCGAACCTCACCCTCACCTTCGGCCGGCTGTCGGACCGTGGCGGCGGCTCGAAGACGATCACTGTACGGCTTCCGCCTTCGGCGAGTCTGCCCGGTGGGTCACATGGGCCGGCTTAGGGTGAGCCGTATCCCGCCGATCATGGTCTCCGAGGATGCCCACCGAGGACGGTAGAACGGCTCATGAACGTAGGTCTCGGCCTGCCGATCAGTGACATCGACACGTTGCTGACGTGGGCTCGTGGCGCCGAGGCCGGTCCCTTCACCGCGCTGGGCCTGCTCGATCGCGTCGTGTACGACAACCCGGAGCCGCTGGTGACCCTGGCGGCCATCGCCGGGGCCACGTCGCGGATCCGGGTGATGACCGAAGTGCTGGTCGCGCCGCTGCGCCAGACCGCCCTGCTCGCCAAGGAGACCGCGACACTCGATCGCGTGTCCGGTGGCCGGTTCACACTCGGGGTCGGGGTCGGGGTGCGGGAGGACGACTTCAGGGTGGCTGACGTGGAGTACCGGCGTCGTGGCCGCCGCCTCGACGAGCAGATGGCCATCCTGCGGCGCGTCTGGTCGGGCGGGCCGTACGGCGACGGCATCGGGCCGATCGGACCCGCACCGGCTCGGCAAGGTGGCCCCGAAGTGCTGTTCGGCGGCTTCGTCCCGGCCACGGCCGATCGCATCGCCCGCTGGGGTGACGGGTTCCTGGGGGCGATGTTCTCCCCGGACGAGATGGGCCGCTTCTTCCGCACCGTCGAGAGGTCGTGGCAGGTCGCCGGGCGTGCCGGCCGTCCGCGCCTGGTCGCCCAGGCCAACGTGGCCCTCGGCCCCGAACCCGTTGTGCGGGAGGCCCGCCGGGCCATCGGCGCGTACTACGACTTCGCCGACTACACCGACAAGATCGTCGGAGGGATGCTCACCACACCGGAAGCGGTCCGCCGGTCCGTCACGGCCTTCGCCGACGCCGGCGCCGACGAGGTGATGCTCTACTGCTGGTCCTCCGACATGGACCAGATCAACCGCATCGCCGACCTCGTGCCCTGACCTCCCTGGATGCCCCGTCCGCTCTCGCCCCCCCGGGGTCCGGCCGGCCGGCCGTTTCGGTGTTCGACATGATCAGGCCAGCTGGCGGAGGCGGGTGGGGACGCGCCAGACCTCCTGGTCGAGGGTGATGTCGAGGCGCAGGTCCTGCCGTTGTCGGCGCAGACCGGGGATCTGGAAGCGGTCCTGGACGTCGAAGCGCCCCCGGCGGGGGTACCCGAAGCCGATCGCGCCGGGCAGGACTCTCAGGTCATCTCGGTTGCCGCATCTCGGGCAGGTCCATGCGACCAGATCCATGCCACGGTTGTAGTCGTGACAGGCGGGAAAATATTCGCCCGGCTGGAATCTGGACTCACATGCGAAGCACGGGATCAACATCGAGATCCGCTCCTTGGAACATTTCTGGTGCGGGTGGCGTACGCCCCAGTCGTATCTGTACCCGCTTACTCGTGGGTTGCGAACAACTTGAGTTCCCGGCGCTCCAGGTCATTGAATCACGGTTCTACCTGGTATTTTGTCGTGATTTTTGGTGTTGATCCGGCGTTGATCAGATGTTGAACCACGGGCGGAAGTCTGTGGACGTGGGCACGGAGCTTGGGGGGTTCGAGATCCGTGTCAAACGTCCGGCCGGTCGTCATCGTAAGGCGGCCGGCCGCCGCAAGGCGCCTCCGGCGAACACCGGGCCCCCTGGCGCCGAGCGGCGGCCAGACGACCGGCCGGGCATCTATAAGCACCTATAAGCGCGTATAAGCACTGTAGCCATCCGTCAGCACTTATTGGCATTTATAGAACAGGCTCATAAAAAAGAGCAATTCATAATCCCCCAACGGGACACGGTGAACTTAAGTGATCAACCACGTATGGATGACGCGATTAGACGACGATCCTTCCTACGGCGTGCGGGAGCTAATCGCTGACCTGGTCGAGTTTCAGGAGGGCGCGCAGGTCGTCGGCCTCGGGCGATCCGAGTCGGGTGAAGATGTCCAGGGCGCGCTTGAGGCAGTCGCCGCTCCGCCGGACACTGCCCAGTCCGGCGAGAGCCCGGCCTAACACGGTCAGCGACAACGCCTCTCCGTACGGATGACCGATCTCCCTGCTCAGCGTGAGCGCCTGCTCGGCGTGCCGCGCCGCGTCCTGGTAGCGCCCGGCGGCGATGAAGGTCTCGGCGAGCCTGCAGCACACCCGCTGCTCCCACACCTTCTGGTTGCCCGCGCGGAAGAAGTCCAGGCACTCGGCGTGGTGGACGACCGCCTCGGTGAGCCGTCCCACCCGGGACAGGACGATGCCGAGGTGGTAGCGCGCGCGTGCCGTTCCTGCCCCGCTGCCCAGTTCGGAGAAGATCGCCAGGCCCCGCTCGGCGGCGGCGATAGCCTCCTCGGGATGGCCGAGCCCGAGATGGTCACGGGCGGAGTAGCTGGCCACGAGCGCCTCCCCGGCGGCGGCGCCGATCTCCCTGTACGCCTTGAGCGCGGAGTCGAACCAGGTCAGAGCCTCCTCATGCCTCCGCTGCCGACCGGCGACCACCGCGAGCGCGTTGAAGATCTCGCCGGTGACGATGCGGTCGCCGGTGGTGCCGGCCAGGTCCAGGGCGGCGCGGAACTGCTCCTCGGCGTCGCTGAGCCGGTTGGACCCGAACAGGACCCGCCCGAGGACGTACCTGCAGCGCAGCTCGCTGGCCCTGTCGCCGATGGCCCGCGCGGTCGACAGCACCGCACCCGTACGACCGGCGAACTCGCGGACGTACGCTCCAGACTCCAGCAGCGGCTCCATGGCGACGAGCAGGTCCGCGGCGGGCAGCAGGGTCTCGGGAGCCGGGAGGACCTCGGCCATCTGGCCGATCGCGGCGAACAGGGCCTCGGCCTCGACGGTGAGCCAGGCCACGGCCTCGTCGGCGCCCGCGAAGCTCCGTCCGGCGACGCCCGTGGACACCAGATGGTCGAAGATCACGCTGCCTTCGTACGCGAGCCGGTGCGCCGCCTGGGCCGACGCCAGGTAGAACCCGAGCAGCCGCCGCAACGCGAGCGCGCCCGCGCTCGGATCCTCGCTCACCTCCGCCTGCTTGCGCGCGAAGAGCCGGAGCAGGTCGTGGAAGCGGTAGCGGCCGGGAGCGGGAGCCTCCAGCAGGCTGACGTCGACCAGGGACTCCAGCATGTCCTCGGTCTCGGTCGCGCTCAGCGACAGTACGGCCGCGGCCGCCTGCACGGAGATGTCGGGCCCGTTCGGCAGCGAGAGCAACCGGAACGCACGGGCCTGTCCCGGTTCGAGTTGGCCGTACCCGAGGGCGAAGGTGGCGTCCACGGCGAGGTGGCCGATGCGCATCTCGTCCAGGCGGCGGCGCTCGTCGGCGAGCCGGGGCGACAGGGACGCCACCGTCCACGACGGCCTCGCCGCGAGCCTGGCGGCCACGATGCGGACGGCCAGCGGCAGGAATCCGCAGATGGCCACCACATCCATGGCGGCGGCGCGCTCGACGGCCACACGCTCGGGACCGGCGACGGCCGAGAACAGGCTCAGCGCCTCCTCGGGCTCCATGACCTCAAGGTCGACCAGCCGGGCGGAGGGCAGGTCCGCCAGCTTGACCCGGCTCGTGATGATGGCCGCGCAGCCCGCCGTGCCCGGCAGCAGGTGCTCCACCTGCTCGGCGTCGCGGGCGTTGTCGAGCAGGACGATCATGCGCCGGTCGGCGAGCAGCGACCGGAACAGCGCGCCGCGCTCGGACAGGCCGTCGGGGATGACGTCGACGGGGATGCCGAGGGCACGCAGGAACGCCGCCAGCACGGAATCCGGAGCCGTCGGCTCCTCGCCGTACCCGCGGAGGTCGGCGTAGAGCTGGCCGTCGGGGAACACCTCGTGCACGGAGTGCGCCACGTGTACGGCGAGGGTCGTCTTGCCGACCCCGCCGATGCCCGACACGGCCGCGACCGGCACGCCCTCGCCGCCGCTGACGCTGGTCAGCAGAGTGCGCAGCCGGTTGACGACCTCCCTGCGACCGGTGAAGTCGTTGACGGCGGCGGGAAGCTGCGCCGGACGGGGCATCTCGTGGAGGCCCTCGTGCTCGGCCTCCTCCGTGCCGCCGGACCCGTCGCCGGGCCTGCCGGAGCCCCGTGGACCGTGTCCCTCGCGGTGCGCTCCTGGCTCTCCGCCGTCCCCGGCCGCCCGCCGCACGGGCTCGGCCCGCGTCCACGCGAGCTGGGGGTCGGCGGCGAGGATGCGCTGGTGGAGGGACGCGAGCTCGCGGCCGGGGTCGATGCCCAGCTCCTCCACGAGCGCGTGCCGGGTGTCGGTGAACACGGTGAGCGCGTCCCCCTGCCGTCCGCACCGGTAGTAGGCGAGCATGAGCTGCCCGCGCAGGCGTTCCCTGAGCGGGTGCTCGGCCGTCAGCGAGATCAGCTCGGGGATGACGTCGGCGTGCCGTCCGAGCTCCAGGTCGAGCTCCATCAGGGTCTCGACGACGCCGATGCGGCGTTCGACGAGTCTGCCCCGCTGGCTCTCGACGTACGGCCCGACGGCGCCGGCGAGCGGCTCACCCGACCACAGGGCCAGCGCCTCGCGTACGGTCTCGGCCGCGCCCGCCAGGTCTCCCGCCCTGCGCTGGGTCTCGGCGTCGGCCACCCGGCGCTCGAACACCCCGAGGTCCAGCGCGCCCGGCGCGAGCCGGAGAGCGTACCCCCGCCCGACCGAGGTGAGCAGCTCGGGACGCATCCGCGGCGAGCGGTCGGGCTCAAGCACCGCCCGCAACCGCGAGACGTACGTGCGCAGCGCGCCCAGCGCCCGGGGCGGGGCGTCCTCCCCCCAGACGGCGTCGATCATCTCCATCGGGGTCACCGCGCGACCCTCGCGGAGCAGCAGCATGGCCAGGATGGATCGTTGCAGGGGCGTGCCGAGCTCGACCTCCCTGCCGTCCAGCCACGCCTGAACCGGTCCCAGTACGGCGAAACGCAGGCCAGCCTCAGTGTCTTGACCAGCCATTTTTCTAATACCCCACCCTTAAACACAGTTTTATAGGCAAATGATAGATCCCCAGATGCTTTCTGCCCTATGCGATCGGCTTGGCGTTAATCCGGGCGTTGATTCCCCGTTGATCTGGCGTTGAACGCACGACTCCATGCTGAGGCCAGTTGAGCGTGGCCCCGGAGCGGGGGCGGTCACGTGAGACACCTGCCGCCGATGCCGGATCTGGTGCTCGTGACCGGATCCGGCGGGCCGGCTCAAGCGCCTTGCAGGCGGAGGTAAGGCCGTTGTAAGCGCCCTGCAGGCGATGGGTTCTATCACTTGGACATAAGCCCCGGGCAGCCAGGAATCCGGGGAGCCCCTCATTTCAGGAGAACCACCATGCGCCGCTCGATCCGCACCATGCTCGGCCTCGCCGCCGCCTCCGCCGTCCTCGCCGTTGGAATTCCCGCTGCCGCCTCCTCGGCCGGCGCGGCGACCACCACGAAGACCGCCTCCGCCTCCAGCGCCGATTTCGACGACTTCTGGGGGTAGAACTTGCCTTGACGCTATCGTAAGCGGAAAGGCGAACCTCCCCCATGATCAACGTCGTCTCGTACTCACGGGCTAGCGCGGACACCAGGAAGGACGAGCACACGGTCACCGAGCAAGACCGAGTGAACACCCAGACAGCCAAGCGGCGCGGCTGGAACCTGGTGCACCAGTTCTCCGACAACGACAAGTCCGCGATGAAGGACGGCGTCGTCCGGGACGACTTCGAAGCACTCTTGCGGGTGCTCAAGGCTGGCAGGCTTCCCAACGGGACTCCAGTGCATGGGGTCGTCGTCACGGCGGATGACCGCCTGTACCGCCGTCCGGGCGACTATGAGCGCTTCCTCGACGTCTTCCAGTCATCCCCCGATCGCGTCTATTCGGACAAGAGGTCGGTGAAGAACCTCTACAGCGAAGAGGTCGAGTCCTCAGGGCTGATGGGCGCGGTCATCTCGCGCATGGAGGTCAAGAAGACGAGACGGCGCGTCAAGGACTGGCATCGAGGCGTTGCGGAACGCGGCGAGCTTCCCAGCGTGCGGCCCGCCTTCGGCTGGGACCCTGCCGCACCGGAGAAGGCGCACGCGGTTCACGGCAAGGCCGTAGAGAAGGCGATCATAGAGTTCATCGCGGGCAAGGGGCTCAACTCGATCTGTCTCGGTTGGCAGCAGCGAGGCTTCGTCACCACACGGGGCAACCCTTGGACGGTCGATGCGCTGGTGGTGCTCTTCAAGAACCCTCGCCTGTGCGGCTGGCGCATCCTTGACGGGGGGATCGTCCGGGACGAAGACGGTCGGCCCGTGGTCGGCAAGTGGGAGGCGTTGATCACGTCCGATCAGTGGATCGCGGTACAGGAGATCTTCGCTAGGCGGGCGGGAAAGAAAGTAAACCGTAGCGGCATTGTCGGGGAACTGCCGCAGGACTACCGGGAGCACAAATACCTGTGCACCGGAATTCTTCGTTGCGGAAAGCTTCGTGAGGACGGTACTTACTGCTGGGCGGGGCTTCGGGCGAACCCTCGAAAAAATGGCTCCGTGGGCTACCAATGCCCTGCGAAGAGTCACGGCGGGTGCGGTGGCATAGCTCGTCGTGCGGATTTGGTCGACCTGTACGTCTCTCAGATGACGGTGGCCAAACTCGAAGAGCGGAGTTTGCGCGCCCCGAAAGTCGAACCGTGGGAAGGTGAACAAGAGCTAGCCGAATACGAAGAACAGGAGAGGGAACTTCGGAAACGCTGGCATGCGCGAGCGGTAGAAAACGACCTGTTCTTTGAGGAGCTTTCTCGGATCAACAGAGACATCAAGCGATTGAAGAAGGATCAGGCTGGGCACACGGTGAAGGCGGAACGCGCGAACGCGGGTCTTGTGGACATCCGGCGGCGGTGGTTCTCCGAGACGGATGACGACCGGTTGGACATCTCCCAGAAGCGGCTCTACCTCCGAGAGGCCTTTCACGCGATCATCGTTCACCCTACTGGCAAGGGCGGCGGTGGACGGGCCCCCTTTAACCCTGACCTGCTAGAGCCGGTCTGGCGCAAGGACGAAGACGTCTAGGACGTCTCCAGCGCCATAGGGAGCTGTCGCCCTAACCGGACGGTGACAGCTCCCTTACCTTTTTCTAAAGTGGCCGGACGTCTACGGACTTCATGGGACGTCCTGGGACTCTGCCGGACGCTGAGAGAAGTCGCCCCATGCGGCTCGTCAAGGGAACTATGAGCTGGCCTGATTCGTTGCCGGGTGGTAGATCTTATATGTCCAAGCCACCCGATCATGAGAGATAGGAACTGCGAGAAACCGGCCCGCGATTATCGGCGCGAACAAACTACCGGGAATATAAAACTTAAGATATGTGGTTGCCGTTCCGCTGGATGTGCCCGGCCCAGTGGTAGGCCAAGAAACTGGCGCGCCAACCGGTCTATAAACATCGCGCACAAACATACAAACACTCCATTATTCTCTCGCTGAAGCACCATTGCCACGCCAAGCCGTGTCTTCGGCATGCCCTGTGATGGTGCTTCCCCCTTCCCGTGCATCGGTGGTTTCCTTCGGTGAAAGGAGCACCGCTGCAAACTCCGGATGTCTCGTCGCATTTCAAGCTTGCCGAGGAGTGGGGCAAGCGAAAGGCGGCACAATCACCCCCGTGGTCAGATAAGAAGTGGACCCGCATAGCTCTATTTCTCGGCGTGGAAGTCGAGGCGGAACAGACTCGCTTCACTTCTCCCAGTAATGGGAGGGGTGCCGTGTGAGCGAGGTCCCCGGCTTCTCTCCTGAGGTCTTCGCTGCTGCTCAGCGCGCCTCGATGCCGGACTTTCCCCGGTGGTATCAGATGGTGCGGGCTACGGGCGGGTGTGCTGAGCCGATTCGGCTTCAAGGTCACCGGATCACGTTCGACTCTGCCCTAGAGATCCTGGATGTGTACCGGACGGCTGATGAGCCGACCGGGTACCTGCTGACCGCGTGTGGCAACCGTCGCGCCTCGCGCTGTCCGGCCTGCTCTGAGGTGTACCGGGACGACACCTATCATCTGATCCTGTCCGGCCTGCGGGGCGGTAAGGGCGTCCCTGAGGACGTGGGCGGGCATCCTCGCGTGTTCGCGACCTTCACGGCCCCCTCGTTCGGGGCGGTCCATGCTCGACGTGAGAGGGACGGCAAGCCGCTGCCGTGTCGTCCCCGGCGTGACAACCCGGTGTGCGAGCACGGCAGGCCGCAAGGGTGCGGGGTGCGTCACGGGGAGGATGATCCCCAGGTCGGGCAACCGGTCTGCGTGGACTGCTACGACTATGTCGGCGCGGTGCTGTGGAACGCTCACGCGGGCGAGTTGTGGCGGCGGTTCACCCAAGCACTCCCGGCCACCTTCGCCCGTCTGCTCGGAGTGTCACGGGCCGCGCTGCGGCGTCGGCTTCGGCTGTCGTATGCGAAGGTCGCCGAGTATCAGGCGCGGGGCCTGGTCCACTTCCATGCCGTGATTCGCCTCGACGGCCCCGAGGGGCCTGCCGATCGTCCCCCGGACTGGGCAACGGTCCCGGTGCTTCAGGCGGCCATCCGTGAGACGGCGGCGGGGGTCTCGGTGCCCGTGCCTGAGGAATCTCCCTCCTTCGTCGGCCGATGGGGCCAACAGCTCGACGTGGAACCGATCTACGTGGCTACCTCGCTGGAGGGGCTGGCGGATCAGCGGGTCGCGTCCTACATCGCCAAGTACGCGACCAAGGGTGCCGAGTCAGCCGGGACGGTGGATCGGCCGATCCGGCAGATACGTGACGTCGCGTTTCTGGAGGTGACCGAGCACGCTCGGCGCATGATCTACACGTGCTTCGTCCTGGGGGACCGTCCTGAGTATCGGCTGATCCCGTTTCGGCAGTGGGCGCACATGCTGGGCTACCGGGGGCACTTCTCGACCAAGAGCCGTCACTACTCGACCACGCTCGGCACGTTGCGGCAGGCTCGGGCGGATCATCAGGCGGAGGAGTCTCGGAAACGGCGGGGCTTGCCTGATCCTGGCGAGCGGGAGACGGTCACGGTCGGGGAGTGGCGGTTCGCGGGAAGCGGCTACCGGCATGGTGAGGCGTTCTGGGCTGAGGTCGCACGGGGACGCATCTCGGCAGCTCGGAAGCTCGCACGGGAACGGAATCGCAGAGAGTCCCCCGGCTGACGGGTGGCCAACCCCGCGCTGAGTGGTGCGGCCGGCGTCAATGCGAAGCACCCCGAAGGGGCCGCGAAGCGGTTGAGGCCGGCGGCACCACGTCACTAGGTCGTAAGGCCGTAAGCCACACGGACCTAGGTCTTTGACTTAGCCTGGGAATCGGAGTTGTCCCCCAGGGAGGGGTAGAGCCATGGCCGATGGCAGCTCGACAATCGGAAAGCGTCTCCGGTCGCTTCGCCTGGATCGCGGCTACAGCCAACAAGAGCTGGCCAACCGGGCGGGTGTAAGCCTCGATCTGGTCTCCCTCCTGGAACGCGATGTTCGTGAGTCCATGTCGTGGGCCTCAATGGTCAAGCTCGCTCGTGCCCTCGACGTCGACCCCGGCGTGATCGCGGGGAAGAAGCCTGCGCTTGACCCTGTTCCCGGAGCGGCCGTCTTGAGCGTGCGCGACGCAGTGATCAATCCGGGCCTACTTCCCCTGCTCCATCCAGATCACGAGGGAGAGCCCGCCGACGCGGCTAGCCTCTGGCGCTTGGTGGAGCGCTCGTATGGTGCCTACTTCGGTGGTGAGTTCGGAGTCTTGGCGGCAGATCTTCCGAACCTGATCAATGAGTGCCGCCTGCTCCATGCACATGATTCGGGTGCCGGTGCCGCTGCGCTGGCCCATGCCTGGCAACTCGCTGCCTGCGTCCTGGTTCACACCGGACGTGACGACGCTGCCGCTATCGCTGCTGAACGTGCCATCTTGGCGGCCAAGGACGGCAACGACGCCTGGCGTCTCGCCACGTTGTACGGCACGTACTCATGGGTCATGCTTCATCAGGGGCGGCTTGACGAGGCGGAACGACTCGCCACGTCGGCGGCCGATGAGATCGAACCGGCCATGTCCAAAGCTCCGGCAGAGCAGATCACCGCGTGGGGCGGGCTCATGTTGCACGCGGCTGTGTCCGCTGGTGCGCGTGCCGACGGTGAGCGGGCAGGGGAGTACCTACGTGTTGCTGCGGCCGGTGCGGCTCGGGTGGCCAAGGACCGGCATGATTACTGGGTCTCGTTCGGGCCGTCACATGTTGCGGTGCAGACCACGCACATCATGACTGCTCTGCATCAGCCTGACGCGGCGCTGACTGCGTCCCAGGGAGTACGGCGCGAAGACCTGTTCAAGGTCCAATTCGGACGCCACCTGCTCAACGAGGCGCGCTCGCTGTTGGAACGTCGCCGTACCGATGAGGCCGTGGAGGCGACCGTACGCGCTCGGAAACTCTCGCCCGAATGGTTCCGACACCAGGGGTTCGCGAGGACTCTCACGTCTGATCTCGTTGAGCGTAAGACTCGGCTTACCGCTCCCTTGCGGAGCCTGGTTCAGGAGTTCGGGGGCGTCAACTAGATCAGCCCGTACACCCTGTACGGGTAGGTGGTCTCCCACCGATGAGCCCTGACGCTGCGTCCCTCGTAGTCACAGTGAGTTGCCCTTACCGTCCAAAGCATGGGCTTCCGAGACGCAAGCGAACTGCACTACTGGGACGCGGACGACGACATCGTGAGCCGGTTGCGGAACCGGTTCCCCCGTTGGCGCGTCTGGCGGGGGCAAGACGATCAATGCCAGCCGTCCGGCTGGTACGCCACCCGTTCGGACGTGATCTCCGAGAAGGACCTCATGCGGGGCTTGTGCCGCACGGTCGACGCCGACAGTGACGGTGACCTAGCTCGACTCCTCGATGAGCAGGAGCGCATCCAACGGGACGCTGTCCGTAAAGGCCAGACGGTCACGAGGGGCTAAGCGGTGATCGTGACCGCTCCGATCCTTCCTGAGCTGTCGAGTCGGCACCCCGCGGTGACGGTGGCGTTGCGGCTCTCGCGAGAGCTGGAACGTCACGGGATCTGCTCTGACGTTCATGAGGGCACGGGGCTCGCGTTGGTGTCGGTGTGGGTGGACCTCGTGGTCTGGACGGATGGCGCCTGCTACATCTGGTGGTCCGGTGCCGTCTCCTCCAAGGGGCGACGCCTGCTCTCGTACTGCTCGACCGACGATCCGGTCTCGGCCGCTCGTCGCGTGGCTGCC
Source organism: Sphaerisporangium sp. NPDC049002 (assembly GCF_040649355.1). Lineage (NCBI taxonomy): Bacteria > Bacillati > Actinomycetota > Actinomycetes > Streptosporangiales > Streptosporangiaceae > Sphaerisporangium > Sphaerisporangium sp. NPDC049002. The sequence continues at coordinate 21,702 of NZ_JBEZFH010000123.1, forward strand.
CGATACGTGGACCTGCGCAAGGGGCACCCGTACTCACATGTGATCGCGGAGGCGCTTGCCTCGATCGGCGTGAGCATCCCGGCCGTGGAGACGTCTGGGAATGGGGGCTGACCGGTGGCAGCCACGACACTTAACGCGTTGACCGCACGGTACGGCATGCGCTGGGAGATCTCCGAGGGGATGGGGGGCGGGTTCTACGCGGTGCGTCGTCACGGTGTGTCTCAGAGCGCTCTCGATCGCGGACTGTCCAACGTGCGATGTGGGGCCACGCTTGACGAGTGTCGCTTGCCAGCCTGATGGGACCACCCAGTTGCCACGAGGAAGGGACCACCTGGTCGTGTAGTCGATCATAATGATCTCCCTCAGTTCGTCCC
>NZ_JBEZFH010000124.1:0-21946 GCF_040649355.1 Sphaerisporangium sp. NPDC049002
CCGGCTCGGCCTTCCACGCGCCGTCCGCCAGGTTGTCGATGTTCTTCAGGACATCGGCGCCCCCGATCTTGGCGGAGAGCGTGAGGATCGTCTCGTAGATGTAGAACGGGTGCTTTCCGGCGTAGGTGAACGGCGCGGCCCTGCCGGACTTCTTGATCTTCTCGCACAGCGCCGTGAACTCGTCCCAGGTCTTGGGCACCTCCCAGTCGTTGTCGCCGAAGAGCTTCTTGGAGTACCAGATGCCCCACACCGTGCTGGCGTAGTTGAGCACGGAGAAGGTGCCGTCGTAGGTGCCGAGCTCGATGGCGGAGGGCAGGATCGTGTCGCGCACCTTCACGCCGGGGTCGTCCCAGCTGGGCGCGTCCAGCAGTGCGCCGAGGTCCTGGAGCTGGCCGTCCTGGGCCAGCGCGCCGAAGTCCATCGCGTTGTCGCCGGAGTTGTTGATGAACTCGGGAGGGTCGCCCCCGGCGAACCGGGGCTGCAGGGTCTTGGCGATCTCCTTGGTGGCCGTGTGCTTGATCTCGACCTTGGCGTGCTTGCCCTTGAACAGCGGCTCGTGGATGTCCCGGGCGTAGGCGTCGCCGAAGCCTCCGTCGAAGATCACCACTTCGAACGGTCTGTCCTCGGCGATGCCGAGCGGGTTGGTCGCCGTCTTGGCCCCGGTGGCCGGGGCCTGCGACCCGCCGGGGTTGCCGCCGCCGGCCGGGGACGCGCACGCCGACAGCGCGGCCGCCGCGGGAAGGAGCAGGCCGGCGAGGGCGGCGCTTCGCAGTAGTTCGCGCCGGGAAAAGGAGCTTTCCGCCATGAAGTCCTCCTGGGGGTGGAGCGTCCGCCGCGGCCTCTGCTGCGAAGGGCCTCGTACGGGAGCGGGGGTTCTCTGGTCAAACCTGGTGTCAATACATTGGATCAAGAACTGCGGCCCTGCCACGAGATTCGACCGATCAGCCGCCGCGGCGGATGCGCCCGGCGTAGCGGCTTTCGAGCGCCCGGTTGTGCTCGTCACCCCCGACGACGTTGGCCGAACGGTAGATCGGTGGCACCTCGCCCGCCTCCAGCAGCTCCCGCACCACCTCGGCGACGACCATCTGCGCGAGCAGGGCCGAGGTGATCGTCGACACCGCTCCGAAGGCGCCGCCCTCCGGAAGCGGCATCACCGCGTCCCCGTACGGGGCACCGTTGTCGAGCACGACGTCGGCGAGGTCGAGCAGCTTGAGCCCGGAGGCGTGGCGGGACCTCATCTCGGTGCTGTGCCGCACCGAGGTCAGCGCGACCAGCCCGTGGCCGCGCTCCTTGACGATCGACGCCAGCTCGACCACCGAGCCGTTGACCCCGGAGCTGGAGATCATGACGAAGGCGTCCTGCGGCTGGATGGGCGCGAGGTCGTAGATGCGGTGGGCGATCGACGGGTCGCGTTCCAGCTCCGTGGACCGGAGCGCGCTTGGAGACTCCCCGCCGTAAAGTACGAGGTCACGCAGGGCCAGCCGGTTCGTGGGGACGAGCCCGCCGGCACGTCCAGCGATCTCCATCGCGATCGCCTCGGAGTGCCCGGAGCCGAACGCCTGGATCACTCCGCCACCGCGCAGGGCGGCGCAGAGCAGCCTCGCGGCCTCGCCCACGGCCCGCGCCTGGCTCGCGGCGACGTCGTGCACCAGCCTCTCGACCTTCTGTACGTAGTCGGCGGCACTGATGTCCACTCGTCTCAGCTCCTCTCCACGGGGCGGCCCTCGAAGGCCCTGATCGCGAGCTCGGCCGCCTGGCGGGCACGCTCGTACGCGAGCCGCGCACCCCAGGCCACAATCATTCCTTTCACTCACAGGCGATTGGATGAAAATAATTGCCCACGGCACGCTTAGCAAGAGCGTTCCCGCCAGATTCCGGACGGCACGCGGGCGCGGTCAGGACATCGCGGTATTCGGGCCCGCGCACGCGTGTGGGCCGCCCGGCTCCTCTGACGGCCGGGCGGCCCCGTACGGGCGCCGGCGGTTACCGGACGACGCTGTGCTTGCTCTTGGGGAGCGCCTCCACCATCGAACGCGGGATGTCGAGTGTGTCGGCGCTGACCTGCGGCGGGGTGTTGGCCATCCACTGGGTCAGCGAGATGTCCTCGAAGCGCGGGTTGCGGAACATCTCCAGGAACACCAGGGGCTCCGTGCCGAGGTTCTCGACGTAGTGCCCGTAGGCGAACGGCACGTACCCGACATCGCCCGCCTGGAAGTTGAACGTCCGGTTTAGCCCCGAGCTGGCGAACACCCCCATGCGGCCGAATCCGGAAATGTAGTACTGCCACTCGTCGTCGGTGGGATGCCAGTGCAGCTCCCGCAGCCCGCCCGGCTCGATCTCCACCAGGGCGGCGGAGATGGTGGTCGCCGCCGCGAAGTTCGTGGAGTCGGTGACGCGCACCGATCCGCCGTCGAACCGCTGGGGCGCCTGGGCGAGCATCCGGTGCTTGAACGTGCGCGGCACGTCGCCCGTCGGGCTCACCACCCGGTCGGACTCCAGCGGCGGCGGCACCTCGCCGCGGAAGATGTACTTCTCCTTCTCCGGCAGGTTCTCCATCTGCTCGGGCGTCCACCCGAAGTTCTTCGCCAGCACGCTCTTCGGCGTGTGGGCGAAGAAGTCGCTCATCATGAAGGTGGAGTTCTCCGAGAAACCGCCGTCATCGAACACCAGGAGGAATTCCACGCCCTCCTCCAGTGCCTGGATATAGTGCGGCACGCCCTTGGGGAAGAACCACAGGTCGCCTTTCTCGACGTCGTCGAGGAAATTACGTCCCTCCTGGTCGACGGCGCCGATCCGGCAGCTTCCCTCCAGCACGTAGGCCCATTCGGCCTCCTTGTGCCAGTGCAACTCGCGGTAGACGCCCGGGTCGAGCTTCATGTCGACGCCGGCCAGCGTGGTGGCGATCGGGAGTTCCCGCTGGGTCACCTCCCGGGTCCAGCCGCCTTCCTCGATCCTGGTGTGGGCCATGGAGAAGGAGAACTTCATGTTGGGCACGGTGCCGTAGTCGGTCGCCGGCGGGGTGAGCAGGTCGGGATTCTGCCGGTCCAGCTCTATGTTCCGGGGACCGGTGTCCAGGGCGCCCTGGCTGCCGCGCTGTGGTTGCGGGATGCCGTCGGTCGAATAGGTCATGCGGGCTCATCTCCTCGAATCGCTGGGGCCGGTTTCCGGCGGGGCTCGGTGTTCAGAACAGGAGGGTCAACGGGAGGCAACATCCAAGGACGGCCACCGCGGCCCCCGCGCACGCCGCGATCCGCGTGGTGAGCGGAGCGTTGACCAGCGGGCCCATGACGGAGCGGTCGCGGCAGAAGTAGACGAGAAGGAACAGCGCCACGGGCACGCCGAGGGAGATGACCACCTGGCTGAGGATCAGCAGGCTGGTCATGGGCACGCCGAGCATCAGCGCGACGACGGCCGGGGTCATCGTGACCAGGCGCCGCAGGTAGACGGGTACGCGGCGGCCGAGGAAGCCCTCCATCACCACGTCGCCCGCCAGCGTCCCGACCCCGCAGGACGAGATCCCCGACGACAGCAGCGTGACGGCGAACGCCAGAGCGGCGGCGCCGCCGGCCCGGCTCAGCAGCTCCGCGTGGGCCGCCGGCAGATCACCGGTCCAGGTTCCGCCCGTCCAGGCGCCGAGCCCGGCGCCCAGGGCGAGCATCGCCACGTTGACGATCGTGGCGGTGCCGAGGCCGAGCAGGCAGTCCGTACGCAGCGCCCGCCGTACGAGAGCGGGTCGCCGCCAGGCCGCGCCGGCCGGCCACCCCCGTCCCTGTACGAGCGCGGAGTGCAGGTAGATGGCGTGCGGCATGACGGTGGCTCCGACGATCCCCATGGCCAGGATCACCGAGCCCCCGCCGTCCAGGCGCGGTACGAGCCCGCCCGCCAGCCCGGCCGCGGACTGGTGACCCACGAGCAGGATGTCGTAGGCCACGCCCGCCCCGACGAGCAGCAGGCTCGCGGCGCTCATGAGCTCGAACCGCCGCGTCCGGCCGCGCCGTCGCATGCGGAGCATGAGCAGCGCCACCACGGCGGTGATCAGCGCCGACATCCCGGGTGGCATCCCGAAGAGCAGGTGCATGCCGATGGCCGCGCCGACGAACTCGGCCAGGTCCGTGGCGAGCACCACCACCTCGGCCTGCGCCCACAGCAGCAGGCCGCCGCGCCGGGAGAACCGCTCGCGGCACAGCCGGGGCAGGCTCTTGCCGGTCACCATGCCGAGCTTGGCGGCCTGGAACTGCACGAGGATCGCCACCAGGCTCGCCAGCACGACCACCCATACGAGCGTGTAGCCCGAGGTCGCGCCGGCCATGAGGTTCGTGGCGACGTTGCCGGGGTCCACGTAGGCGATCGAGGCGACGAAGGCCGGTCCGAGCACCGGTGCCATACGCGAACCGCCGGGTCTCAGGGAGCTCCGTGGCGCCGCGGGGGACCGAGCGGGGGACCGCCCGAGCACCAGCGTGCCGTCGTCGTTCATCCTGCCTCCCGATGTGTTTCCTGACCGCGGCGTGCGGTGACGGCGAGCGTCCACCGGCCGGCGGGCATGGAACCCCGCCTCGACATCGCAGACTTCCCACTACCAATGAGTTCCAGAAAAGTCTGAATTAGAGGGATGTCGCAGTCGTGGCACCGTGAATCATGAATTACCCATTCAAGGGATGAAGACGCAGGCATGACGCCTCGATGAAGCAAATAAACAGCACGCTCTAGTAATTCACCCCTCTGCCTTTAAAGAACATGAAGTCGTATAAATAGCGACTTTCCGGTAAAGGGTCGTGGGGAAATATCCGCTTTCTTCGCCACGAAACCCCTGACACCCCTGGCACACACCACCCGCTTGCGGATCCGGGACCTGTGCCGCCTTGGAGGGGCCACAATGATGGGGGAGAGGATCGGCGAGCCCGCTGGGGTCAATATGTGTGGGGGTCTGATCGCGTCCGGCAGGTCCGGGCCGTACGGCACATCATCGTCTGAGTCGATTGGCTGGAGATCATGAGCGAGGAAGAGATCAGGCGCGTCCTCGGACTGCTCTATCAGGACGACACGCTGCGGGTCCTCTCCGCTCTGGTCCTGAACGGCGGCACGGACGCCTCCGGGCTCGACCAGGAGGCCGTACGACGGGCCCTCGACCGGCTTGAACGCGGCGGGCTGGCCGAGAGGTCCGAGGACGGCTGGCACGTGCGGCGCGAGAGGTTCCGCGAGCTGCTGCACGCCACGGCCAAACCCGCCGCCCCGGTCTCCGCCGAGGACAGGATGATCCAGAAGTTCCTGGTCGAAGGCCGGTTACGGGCGATCCCCACGCGGCGCGAGAAGCGGCTGGTCGTGCTCGACTACATCGCCCGCGTCTTCGAGCCCGGCATACGCTACGCGGAGAAGGACGTGAACGTCGCCCTGCGCGGCTTCCACGACGACTTCGCGGCACTGCGCCGCTACCTCGTCGACGAGGGCATGCTGACCAGGGAGAGCAACATCTACTGGCGCAGCGGCGGCTCAGTGGACACCTGACCCGCCCTCGCCTCGTCCGGCGCGCCGGAGGTGATCGGCACCGACCCTCCTCGCACGAGATCGAGCTGCACGGTCTGGCGGGGCAGCACGGCGGCCAGGAGCCAGCTGCCCGCGATGCGCGTACGCCCCCCGGGAATCGCCAGCAGATGGTAGCCGCGCGTCACCGCCTTGGCGACCAGGCCCGACAGCGGGACGCCGAGCGGGTTGGCGGCGGCCTTCACGCCCCCGAGGTCGACCACGAAGCCCAGATCGTGGTGCCGGTACGGGCGGCGCTCCGCGCGGCCGTACGACGCGGCGAGGTTGTAGGCCACGCGCTTGCCCTGCCGGCCGGCGTGCTGCGCGGTCATGGCCGTGTACTCGCCCGGGCGGGTCAGGTCCGGCACCGCCGCCGCGTCGCCGCAGGCGAAGATCTCCGGATGCCCCGGCACGTTCAGGTACTCGTCGACGAGGAGGCGCCCCTTCTTCGTCGGCAGTCCCAGCGTCTCCACGAGCGGGTCGGGGCCGACCCCGACGCACCAGACCAGGGAACGGGTCGCCACGAACTCCCCGTCGGAGAGCTTGACCCCTTCGTCGGTGGCCTCGGCGACGGTCGTACCGGTGCGGATCTCCATGCCCCGGTCGGCCAGGGTCCGGTGGGCCGTGCGGGAGAGGCGTTCGTCCAGCTCGGGCAGGATGTGGGGGGCCTTGTCGACCAGGATCCAGCGGAGCTCCTGCTCGCGCAGGCCGGGCCTGTGCCGCTTGGCGTCCACGGTGAGCAACTGCCCCTGGGCCGCCACCTCGGTGCCCGTGTAGCCCGCGCCCACGACGACGAACGTACAGCGCGCGTTCCTCTCCTTGGCGTCGGTGGCCGTGTCGGCCAGCTCGATCTGCCGGATGAGATGGTCGCGCAGGTACAGCGCCTCGGCGATGCTGCGGAAACCGTGCGCGTGCTCCGACACGCCGGGGACGGGCAGCAGCTTGTTGACGCTGCCGACCGCGATGACCAGCCTGTCGTAGCCCAGCTCGCGGGGCCTGCCCTCGGCGTCGGTGCACTCCACCCGGCGTCCCTCGATGTCCACCTTGTCGACGCTCGCCAGGAGGTTTCGTACACCGGGGCAGCTGCCCGCCAGCGGTACCGCCACCTTGCGCGGGTCCAGGATCCCCGCCGCCACCTCGGGCAGCAGAGGCAGGTAGAGGAAGTAGTCGGCCGGGTTGATCAGGACGATCTCGATCGCGCCCCTGGCCAGGCGGGAGAGCCGCCGCGCCGCGGTGAAGCCCGCGAATCCTCCGCCTACGATGACGACGCGCTGCCGATTGGGCATGGACACGTTCCTTTCAGCTCGGCTGCGGGCGCTTCACGTGCTCAGTCCTCTCGCGTACCCGTCTGGGTCCCCAGGAATCCATCTCGCCGGCACGACCCGCTCCCGCGGCCGGGAGACGGGCGCCGCCGGTCCGCGCCGACGACGCCGGTGAGACGATCAATATTTACCTACCGAGTGACTGGGTTGTAGTGTGCCCGGCAAAGGGCAGTCCGGCGGGATGACGGTTCTCGGTCAGGCGCACTCCGTGTGCCACGGGGGCAGGGAGTTGCGGGACACATGAAGATCAGGAAGAGGGGCGCCGCCGGCGCGATCGCGCTCGGCCTCGTCCTCGCCCTCGCCGCGTGCGGCGGTTCGAGTGATCCGGGCGCTTCCGGCGGCGGTTCCGGCGCCGCGGGCGGCACGTTCACGTACTGGACGAGCGGCTGGCAGCCCGACCAGATCGCCGAGATCGACGCGGCCTTCGACAAGGCCCACCCCGGGATGCACGCCAAGGGGCAGTACATCGCCAGCTCCGACCAGTTCCTGCCCAAGGTGATCGCGGCGCTGAAGAACGGCACCCAGCCCACGGTGCTGCTCACCCAGAACCCCTCTGATCTCCCGGTGATCGAGCAGAGCGGGAAGCTCGTCCCGCTCGACGGCAAGCTGACCGCCGAGACCGACGCGCTGTACCCCGGCATCAAGGAATCGCTGTTCTACAAGGGCCACCAGCTGGGCATCGCCCTGGCCGGCGTGGGCGACATCGTGCTGTTCTACAACAAGAAGGCCTTCGCCGACGCGGGCATCAAGAGCCCGCCCGCGACCTGGACCGAGCTCGCCGAGGACGCCAGGAAGCTGTCCGACCCCGCCAAGAACAAGTACGGCTTCTACGTGCCGCTCGGCGAGGCCGAGTGGATCACCTTCGCGTGGACGCCGATGCTGCACGCCGAGGGCGGGTCGTTCCTCAACGCCGAAGGCACGGCCACCGCCTTCAACAGCCCCGCCGGGGTCAGGGCGCTCACCACCTGGGTCGACCTGGTCAAGGGCAAGGCGGCGCCGAGCACCAGCTACGCCCAGGCGGGCAGTTTCGACGGGGCGCCCGCGTTCGCCAGCGGCACCGTCGCCATGATCGTGAACGGCCAGTGGGCGGTGCCGACCTTCGGCAAGGCCGGGGTCGACTTCGGCGTGGCCCCCATGCCGAAGGGCGCCGCCGGCACCTCGACGAGCATGGGCATCGGGGTGGCCGCGCTGCTGAAGACGGGCGCGGACGCCGAGAAGGCGGGCCTCGCGTTCCTGAAGTTCCTGACCACCCCCCAGCGCGGCGCCTACCTCGCGGCCAAGAACGGCGGCCTGCCGTCGGACCCGGCCCAGCTGGAGCAGCAGGCGCTGAAGGACCACATCGCCCAGGACCCGACGTACACCGTCTTCGCCGAGGCGGAGAAGACCGGCAAGGTCCGCCCGATCACCCCCGCCTACAACGCGATCTCCCAAAGCCTCTGGACGGAGATCAACGCGGCTCTGAAGGGGCAGAAGACCCCGGCCGAGGCACTGGCCAAGGCGGCGCGAGAGGGAGACGCGGCGCTGAAGAAACTCGGCTGATGCGGCGACGGCACCGCACCTGGACCCTCGCCTACGCGTTCGTGGCGCCCACGGTGGTGCTCACCGTGGTCTTCTCCCTCGTCCCGCTGGCGATGCTCCTGTGGCGCAGCCTGTACAGCGGAGGGGTGTTCGACGCCTCGCCCGAGTTCGTCGGGCTCGGGAACTACGGGCAGATGCTGCGCGAGGGCGGCGGCCACGCGCTCGGCGTGACCGGCGTCTACACGGCAGGCTTCATCCTGCTGACGATGGGGGTGGGCCTCGGGCTCGCGCTGCTGCTCAACTCCGGCGCGCCCGGCGTGGCCAGGGTGCGGGCACCGTTCGTCATCCCGCTCGTCGTGCCCGTCGTCGCCACCGCGCTGATCTGGGCCAACATGTTCGCGCCTCAGTTCGGGCTGATCAACAGGCTGCTCCGCGCCCTCCATCTTCCCCAGGCGGACTTCCTGTCCTCGCCGGGGCCGGCCCTGGTCGCGGTGCTGACCTTCGGCGCCTGGCAGTTCTTCGGGCAGAACGTCATCCTCTACGTGGCGGCCCTGAAGTCCGTCCCGGGTGACGTCCTCGACGCGGCCAGCGTCGACGGGGCGGGGGCGTGGCGCAGGTTCGCCCATGTCCAGTGGCCGATGATGCGCCGCCACACCCTGCTGATCTGGGTGGTCACCACGCTGACGGGCCTGCAGACGTTCACCCAGGTCTACGTGCTGACGCAGGGCGGCCCGGACGGCGCGACCCAGACCGCTCTCTACTACGTCTACAACGAGGGGTTCGTCCAGTTCGACACCGGGCGCGCCAACGCCATGGGCGTCGCGCTGTTCCTGCTGTCCCTGCTGATCACGATCACGCAGATCTGGCTGCTCGGGAGGGCCGACCGTGCCCGCTAGCCTGATCGCCCGCCGCTCGGTGGTCTACCTGCTGCTCGGCCTGGCCGTCGTCATCGTGGCGTTCCCGCTCGTCTGGATGGCGGTGAGCGCGCTGAAGACCGACGCCGAGATCATCAACCCGGCGGCGCCGCTGCTGCCGGCGCACCCCGAGTGGTCGAACATCGGGCGCGCCCTGTCACAGGCGCCGTTCGGCCGCTGGTACCTCAACACCGCGATCTTCGGCGTGGCGGCCACCGCGGGTCAGCTCGCGAGCGGGCTGCTGGCGGGCTACGCGTTCGCCATGCTCGACTTCCCGGGCAAACGGCTGCTCTTCGTCGTCGCGCTGAGCGGGCTGATGGTGCCGTTCAGCGCGATCATCGTCCCCATGTCGCAGCTTCTCGGCGAGCTGCGCTGGCTGAACACCTACCAGGGCCTGATCGTGCCGAACATCGCCTCCGGGCTGGGCGCCTTCCTGTTCCGGCAGTTCTTCCTCGGGACGCCGCGGGAGCTGGGGGAGGCGGCCCGCATCGACGGGGCGTCGGAGTCGCGGGTGTTCTTCAACGTGTACGCGCCGCTGGCGCGGCCGGTGGTCGCCGCGCTGGCCATCATCCTGTTCCTGCAGAACTGGAACAACTTCCTGTTCCCGCTGATCGTGGTGAACACCACCGAGATGTCGGTCCTGTCGCAGGGGCTGTCCGTGTTCCAGAGTCAGTTCACCACCCAGTACAACCTGATCATGGCGGCGTCGCTCATCACGATCGTCCCGGTGCTCCTCGTCGCGGTCGCGGCGCAGCGCCACATCATCGAGGGCATCACGCTCGGCGCCCTCGACTGACCGGCCCGCCCCGGCCGGTGGCACGGCCCGTCCCGGCCACCGGCCGCGACGGGTCAGGTCCGCGCCAGGACCTCGGCCACCGTGTCCCGCAGGGGAGTGGTCGGACGGCCGATGAGCCTGGCGAGGTCGCCCGTGGTGTCGGCGAGGGCCCCCTGGGCGATGTCGATCTCGATGGCGGCGAACATGGCCGCGACCGGCTCGGGCAGGCCCGCGCCGATCAGGACCCGCTCGTACTCCTCGCGGGGAAGGTCTTGGTAGGTGACCGGCTTGCCGGTGACCGCGGCGATCTCGGCCGCCAGCTCGGCCTTGGTCCACGCGACGTCGCCGGCCAGCTCGTACACCGTGTTCTCGTGGCTCTTGCCGCTCTCGTGGCCCTCGCCGGTGAGGACGGCCACCGCGGCGGCGGCGTACTCGGCCCGGGTGGCGGTGGAGACGCGGCCCTCGCCGGAGGCGCCCGCGATCGTGCCCTGCTCGGCGGCCTGGGTGATCGTGCTGTCGTAGTTCTCGAAGTACCAGCCGTTGCGCAGGAAGGAGAACGGGATCCCCGAGGCGCGGATGTACTCCTCGGTGCCCTTGTGCTCCGCGGCGAGCGCCAGAGTGCTCGTGTCGCCGCGCAGCACGCTGGTGTAGGCGAGCAGCGCCACACCGGCCTCGGCGGCGGCGTCGACGACGGCCTTGTGCTGGGGGAGGCGGACTCCCACGGTGTCGGAGGAGATGAGCAGGACCCGGTCTCCGGCGGCGAAGGCCGACTTCAGCGTCTCGGGCCTGTCGTAGTCGGCCTCCCTCACCTGCACCCCGCGTTCGGCCAGGTCGGCCGCCTTCTCCGGGTTCCGTACGGCCGCCACGATCTGGCCGGGGGGCGTCGTCTTCAGCAGTCCTTCGACGACGAGGCGGCCGAGCTGTCCGGTGGCACCGGTGACAACGATCATCTTCACTTCTCCTCGCTCAGGGGATTCGCCGTTAGGTTAGTACTAACTTCTAGAAAGTGCCAATGCAGTGGTTAGTACCAACCGATTGCACAGTGCAGCGAGAACGTAAGGTAGGGGTATGGAAGACCAGGCCACCCTCGCCCGCGACGAGCACGGGCAGGTCATCTTCGACGTGTTCGCACGCGGATGTCCCTCCCGCGAGACGATGGAGCACCTCACCAGCCGGTGGGGCATCCTCGCCCTGGCCGCCCTCGGCGAGGGCGCCTACCGCTTCAACGCCCTGCGCCGCCGCGTCGACGGCGTCAGCGAGAAGATGCTCGCCCAGACCCTGCAGGCGCTGGAGCGCGACGGCATGGTCCACCGCGAGGCCCAGGCGACCATCCCGCCCAAGGTCGAGTACAGCCTGACCCCGCTCGGCCGCGAGGCGGCCCGCCGCCTGCTCGGCCTCATCGAATGGCTTGAGGGAGAGATGCCCCGCGTCCTGGAGGCACGCGACCGCCACGCGGGTACCTGAGCCGCCCTGAGCCGCCCCTGAAAGATCCCATGAGAGACCAGCGGGGCTGTGGAGTAGCGGGCCGGACCTGGAGTGATGGGCCGAACCTGGAGTGACGGGCTGCACCTGGAGTAGTGGGCCGAATCTGGAGTGCGGGCTGGACCTGGGGTGACGGGTTGGCCGAACGCTGGGAACGCCCCTGATCGTGCGAGACAGTGAACCCGTGATACGACGAGTGATCTCCCTATCGCTCCTCGTGCTCCTGTCGGGCTGCGCGGCCGGCGTGACGCTCAGCGGGGCGCGGCTCGACGACCTCAGGTCCGAGGGGGTGGCGCCCGACATGGTCTACCTGGTCGACCTGCCGGGGTACGAGCTGGCCGAGCAGTCCATGAGCGTCTACAACGAAGACGGCTTCCAGGCGTACTACTTCTCGGCCGAGGGCAGGCAGGTGTGGTTCGGGGTCGATCGAGGCACCTTCAGCGACGCCATATGCGCGGCCAAGCCCCTCCACGACGCCGAGCCCCTGATCCCTCCGGACTCCTGCGCGTACGACGAGGCGGGCTGGTACCGCACGAGCGGGCGTCAGCACGAATACGTGTCCGTCGAGGAGGGCCACGTCATCCGGATCAGCGGCCTCAAGGCCGACGTGGACCGCGCGTCCCTCAAGGAGGCCATATCGGGGGCCCGGCACGCTAGCGAAGCGGGCTGAGCCGGACGCTCGGGTGGCTCGTCTCTGCGTCAGTTCAGATGCTGTGTCAGCGCTTCGGCGGACTCACGGGCGCTGGCCGTTTCCACTCGGGCGAGCGCGTCACGCACTTCGACCACACGGTGTCGTACCTGCCCCGATGAGACCTCGCGGAGCTGGTCAAGGGCGGCCAGGGCGATCGCGGCGCCTTCGTCCACCTCGTTGGCGCGAACGAGGCTGTGGGCGAGGACGAATTGCCTGCCAGCGCGGTTCCGTCCAAACGACGCGCCGGTATGGGTCAGGGAAGCCCGGAAGTACGGCACTGCCGCCTTGTGCTGTCCGCACTCGGTGTAGAGCTTTGCCTGGACGACTTCGAACTCAGAGTGATCATAGAATGCCGTCCAGTCGGGAGCTGGTCGGCTCCGCTCGGGACGCTCCATCAGTCGCATCGCTCGTGCCAGTTCGGCGCGAGCGGCAGAGTGGTCGCCCATAAGGGAGAGCGCCCGTGCCTCGCGGCTTGCGATGATCGACAGTAGAACGGGGGAGCCCATGGTTTCGGCGTATTGCCGCGCTGCCGCTAGCAGGTCGCGGGCTTGCCGGGGCTGCTTCTCGTAGTTCGCCTGGAAGCCGAGCATCGCCAGAGCCTGTGTCTTCAGCTCGTCGTTTCCCAGCGTGATGCCGATGGTGAGCGCCTCGTTCCAATAATGCCGTGCGGTTTCCTGGTCGCTGGCATCGAAGTGAATATACGCGCAGCGACTCGCGGTCTCCCCGGCGAGCAGGCGAAGCCGGCGGCCGATCGAGTCCGGATAGCTGCTGGTCTCGATGACGCGGCGGACCCGGTTCAGATGCCGGATGGCCAGCGGCCGTACATCGCTACCGCCATGCGCGTCACCCATGGTACGGAGAGCGCGAAGTCCGGCGCGCAACTCCTGGACATGCTGCATGCCGACGGCTTCCGGAGCGGTGAAGGAACCCAGGGCTACACCGGCCGTTGCTCCAACAGCGCCAGTAACGAATGTACGTCGGTTCACATCCGTTTCCTCTGTTTGGTCCGTAATTAGAAACGTACATGGATTTGTTTCACCGTATGGAGCGGGCGGGAAACCCAGATCGGCTGGATTGATGCCGAACATGGCGTGAAGCACCCGCCAGGCCTTGGGGCGTGGCCGTGGTGGGTTCGGAAGACACCAGCGGCGGAACTGGCGGTCGGTCAGCGTTACCGGCTCGCCCAGCATGTGCGCTGCCTGCGCGAACACCGAGAGAAAGACCGAAGGCCGCTCCCAGCCGCGCTCGACGCACGCCCGCTCGAACTCCGTCCCCCGCCAGACCATGGCTACCTCCCGTGAACAGTGGCATACCGAAGGTAGTCGAAGGCCGAAAAGGCGGAAGGCTGTTCCCGGTGAAAAGTCAGGCCATATGTCCGGCTGAACGCGCGCCGCAAATCCCACGCAGGCGGTTCTCTGGGGGCGACAAGAATCCCCCGCGGAAGGATGCGCGGCCAGATGAGCATCCATTCCTACGACCCTCGGCAGGAAAGCAGCACTTTTTCCGGTATGGAGGCATCCGTCGGAGAGGCCCGGCGATGGCTGGGCAAGATCCTCGGTGATCATCCGTGCCGTGACGACGCGGTTCTGCTGCTCTCCGAGATCTTCACCAACGCGGTGCGACACGCCGCCTCGCTGGAGATCCGCGTCGCCCTCCTCGTCGGCTGGGACGGCAGCGTTCAGGTCACCGTCGCCGACGAGGGCTCGGCCACGGTGCCGTGCGTGTGCCGAGTCCCGGGTGACGAGCTGACGGAACGCGGACGAGGGATCCACTTGATCCGGGCGGTGTCCGGCCGTTGGGGGTTCACCCGGGACAGGCACGGATGCTCTGTGTGGTTCGTCCTCGATCCCCGCGAACGCCCACGCGAAGTCGTGGTGGCCATGTCATCCGCCGACCGGCGGGCGATCTACCAGGAGGTACGGCATGGGTAAGCACGAGGATGACGCGGAGGTGCCGGCGACCGGTATAGACCCCCGATCGATCGCGTGGGAGTCTCCCGGCGCCGACCTCGCCATCGGCGCTCTCGTCCCCCAGCATGTATGGCTCGATCATCCCTACAAGATCATCTCAAGCGGGCAGTCATAGAGGTCCGAGGATGGAAGCATCCGTGCCACTTCGTCCAGTGTGACCAGGTCGAGCTATGCACCGTCGTTGCCATCGCGCAGGGAATGGATCATGCTCTGCAGGATCCGGAACGCGCCTGACTGCTCGGTCTCTGTCATGCCGGCCAGCATTCTGACCTCGACGGACCGGACCGCTACGGTTGCTTTCTCGAGGCTCCGTCGGCCGCGAGGCGTGAGCCGCGTGGGAAGAACCTTTCCGACAGGCGCCTCCGCGGGCCTGGTCACGTAGCCCTCTCGTTCCAGGGCCTGGAGCAGCACGTTCATCGACTGCCGTGTCACGAACGCGCGCCGCGCGAGCTCGGAGTTCGACAAGCCCGGTCGTTGAGCCAGCAGTTCGAGGCAGGAGTAGCGCGTCACGCTCATCCCGAGCGGCCGCAGCACCTCCTCCATGGCTGCGCGGAGGACGCTCGACGCCTCTTTCAGCAGGTAGCCCAGTGACGTCTCCAGGTCGACGCCGACATCGTCTTGACTCATGTCAGCATTCTGACATAGATTGACCTGTGTCAGAAAGCTGACACGCAAAGAAGGAGCATGATCATGCCCGCCACCGGCCCCGACTTCATCTCGCTCCAAGCGCGCGACCTCGACGCTTCGCAGGCGTTCTACGAGCAGTACCTAGGCCTCGTCCGCTCGCAGGCCGGACCTCCGCACGCGGTCGTCTTCGAGACGAAGCCGATCGCGTTCGCACTCCGCGACGTCGTTCCCGGCACCGATCTCGCATCCGTTGCTCAGCCCGGCATCGGTGCCGCGATCTGGTTCCACGCCACAGACGTCCAGGCCATTCACGATGCTCTCGTCGCCGACGGTCACGCCATCGTCTCCGCACCGATCGACGGCCCCTTCGGTCGGACATTCACCTTCGCCGACCCCGACGGCTACCAGGTCACTCTCCACGACCGCGACTGATCGGCCGAACGCCACCGGACGATCACTGATCCCCGAAGACCGCGACCGCGCCCTAGGCTCGTGCCCGAGCTATGCCGACTCGGCCTGTCGGGTCGGTTGAATCTGGGACGATCGCGACAAGTCTTGTGTCGCTTCAGCGGACTCCGCGGGGGCGGAACTGGATGCTGATGCGGGGGCCGGTGACACGTGTGCTCTTGGGGACGGCGTGCTCCCACGTGCGCTGGCAGCTGCCGCCCATGACGATCAGGTCGCCGTGGCCGAGGTCGTGGCGCAGGGCGGGGCCGCCGCCGCGTGGGCGGAGCAGCAGGCCCCGGGGCGTGCCGACCGAGATGATCGCGACCATGGTGTCCTCGGCGCGGCCGCGCCCGATGCGGTCGCCGTGCCAGGCGACGCTGTCGCGCCCGTCGCGGTAGAGACACAGCCCGGCCGTGCGGAACGGCTCGCCGAGTTCCTCGGCGTAGTGCGCGTCGAGGGCCGCCTTGGCCTGTTCGAGGACGGGGTCGGGAAGGGGCTCGCCCTCGTCGTAGAACTTGAGCAGCCGGGGGACGTCGACCATGTGGTCGTACATGTGCCGTCGCTCGGCGTGCCACGGGACGGCCCGCGCCAGCCGGTCGAACAGCGCGTCGGCGCCGCCGATCCAGCCCGGCCGGACGTCGATCCAGGCGCCGTGAGCGAGGATCGTGCGTCTCACCGTGGACCCGAGGGGGCCTGGGCCGGCCTCCTCGCACGAGTCGAACAGCGATCGCTGGAACGCGGCGGTCATTTGCCCAGTATACGCCAGGTATTCAAACACCCATTCGATCAACCCTGCGGCGCGAGGGCTCACAGCCCGCCCAGGCGGGTCACGCTACGTCTAGACTAGGAGCTGTTCGGAGTTCGGATCTAGGTGAGGCCCGGTGGCGGGCTGGCCGTGGCTGG
Organism: Sphaerisporangium sp. NPDC049002; assembly: GCF_040649355.1. NCBI lineage: Bacteria > Bacillati > Actinomycetota > Actinomycetes > Streptosporangiales > Streptosporangiaceae > Sphaerisporangium > Sphaerisporangium sp. NPDC049002. Next base: position 16,167 of record NZ_JBEZFH010000124.1, read on the forward strand.
TAGAACTCGGATGTGGCGCGCATAGGGACATCTTCTACGGCAAGGCCGGTGACCTGACCGGCGACGATCGCGAACACGTCGAGGTCTCCGCCCTGGCTCTGCACCTGGTCCAGGCCGCGATCGTCTACCTGAACACCAGGATGGTCCAGGTCGTCCTGGCGGAGGTTCAGATGGCTCCAAAACAGGGCCGACAAACCGCGCCGGTCGGCGTCGGTGAGCTTCTTCTGCCACTTAGGTGGGTGGTGGAACGGAGGTGTGCCTGGTTGGGACGGTGCAGAAGGTTGGCCCGCGACTACGAGCGCAAGACTGCGCACGCCGAAGCGATGATCAAGGTGGCCATGATCCGGCTCATGGCCGCCCGGCTGGCCGGTGAGGACGTCGAGCCGCACGGTCCGATCGAGACCGAAGCAACGCGGCGCCTCGCCGAAGACCTCAACCGAGAGTAACTATCCAGTTGCCCAACACTTTCTTAGCGGCCGCTCCGATAGGAGCCGTCCGTGAGCTCCGCGACGAGGTCCGGCCGCTTCGGCGTCCAGCCGAGCGCCCGGCGGGTCCGGGTCGCGCCCACCGCCTGACCGAGAGCGAGTGCCTCGGCGAAGGCCGGGCTCAGGGTCTGCCCCGCCTCCTCCACCGGCCAGGCCTCCGCCTCCCCGTCACCGAGCCCGGCGGCCTGGGCGGCGGCCCTCGCGACGGCGGCCAGCGGAACCGCCTCCTCCCCCACTCCGTGCAGAACGGCGCCGGGTTCCCCGTTCTCCACCGCGGCGACGAACAGGTCGGCCAGATCGTCGACGTGGACGGTGGGCCAGGCGGGCTCCTGGCCGCCCGCGGAGACGTAGCGGCCCCGGCCGTGCTCGGCGGCCTTGGCGACCAGCAGGGCGGGGATGCCCCCGCCCGCGCCGTACACGATGCCGGGCCGGACCACCACGCCGCCGGAGGCGAGCACCCGCTGCTCCACGGCCGCCCGGAACGCGACGAGCGGGATGGGGTTCAGCGGGCTCTCCTCGTCCGAGGGGCCGGGGCCGAGCACCCAGATGCCGCTGGTGTAGACGACCTTCGCCCCGCCGGCCAGCAGGGCGTCGACCGCCGCCGTCTCTGCGGCCTCGTCCCCGGTCGGAGCGGCGGCGTGCACGATCGCGTCCACGTCGGCGGCTGCCGCGGCGAGGGAGGCGGGGTCGGTCACGTCGCCGTATCTCACCTCCGCGGCTCCGGGCACGGCGCGGCTCTCACCGGCCTTGCGGCGGATCAGGGCCACCACCTCGTGGCCGTGCTCCGCGAGCCGTCCGGCGACCGCCGAGCCGATGTAGCCGGTCGCGCCCAGCAGCAGGACCTTCATCTTCTTCACCTCGAACTCTTTGACATCAAAATTTGCGACGAGGAAACGTTAAGGCGATAATCGCGGTGATGTCAAACAGTTCGATGCCGAATGGTTCGAGGTACTATGACCGGATGAACGATGCCGTGGACCAGGTCCTCGACCAGTGGGCCGCCGTGCGGCCGGGCCTGGACACCTCGGCCATGGGCGTGGTGGGCCGGATCTCGCGCGCCTCCCGTCTGCTGGAGCGCGGGGTCAGGGCCTACTTCGACGAGCACGGCCTCGAACCCTGGGAGTTCGACGTGCTGGCGGTCCTGTTCCGCGCCGACCGGACCCTCTGCATGCGCGAGCTGGCGGAGGCCACCATGGTGAGCTCCGGGGCGCTGACCAACCGGATCGACCGCCTCGTCGCCAAGGAGCTGGTCACCCGCGCCACCGCCGAGGACAACCGCCGGCTCGTCCTGGTCACGCTCACCGAGGCCGGCCACCGCCTGGTCGGTGATTTCGTCGACGGCCACGTCGCCAACGAGGACCGCCTGCTCGACGGTCTCACCCCGGCCGAGCGGGACGAGCTGGCCGCCCTGCTCCGCAAGCTGCTCGGTTCGCTCGGCGACACCGGCCCCTGACGGTCCCGGGAGGGGCCGGTGACCCACGGGAGGCACACCGGTTCCACCCGCCGGACCGCACGTTCCCTGCGCCGGTCCACCCGCTGTGCGGGCCTACCCGCTGCGCCGCAGGAGCATGGGGAGCAGCTTCCCCCGAGTGTTCCGCTCGAAGTCGGCCATGTCGTTCACCCTCGGAAACGGCTCGTCGGGCACCGGCACCCCAGGAACCCGCACAGCGGCTCCCAGCCCTCGCGGACCTCGAAGCGGAGCAGCCGCGAGCAGCCGGGGGACGTCGACCATGTGGTCGTACATGTGCCGTCGCTCGGCGTGCCACGGGACGGCCCGCGCCAGCCGGTCGAACAGCGCGTCGGCGCCGCCGATCCAGCCCGGCCGGACGTCGATCCAGGCGCCGTGAGCGAGGATCGTGCGTCTCACCGTGGACCCGAGGGGGCCTGGGCCGGCCTCCTCGCACGAGTCGAACAGCGATCGCTGGAACGCGGCGGCTATTTGCCCAGTATACGCCAGGTATTCAAACACCCATTCGATCAACCCTGCGGCGCGAGGGCTCACAGCCCGCCCAGGCGGGTCGCGCTACCGGGCGGAGCCCGCCGCCCAGGTCCGGGTCGGTCACAGCCCGCCCAGGCGGGTCACGCCCTTTCCTGCAGGACGGACAGGATGTTCCCGGCGGGGTCGGTGAACCAGGCGATATAGGGGCCGCCGCCGCGGAAGACGCCCTTCTCGTCGGCGTCGAGGCCGTCGTACCTCTCGAACCGCACTCCGCGCTCGGCCAGCGCGTCGACGGCCTGGTCGATGTCGTCGACGGGGAAGTTGAGGATGGTGAACGACGCGGGGGTGTGGCCGGGCTTGGGGTAGACCAGGATGTCGCCGCCCCCGGCGATGCGCAGGCGCAGCATGCCGTGCTCCTCGGACACCTCCAGCCCGAGGACGCCGCCGTAGAACTCCTTGGCCTTCGCCACGTCGTCGACCGCGAATCCGCTGAAAGCCCTGGTGTGCCTGAACATGGGTCCTCCTGGGTGTCCTCCGAGGTCAGCGTGCCTGGCAAGCCTACTGAGCCCGTACGACACTTCCCATGGAAGCGGACCGGGCGTGCCCCCCCACGCGAGGACGCAAGGCCAGACCGACGGTCACGTGCTCGGAGGCGTCAGCGGACGGCCGCGCGCTCTGGCGCACAGGCGGACGGCCGCGTGGTCGCGGAGGTCAGCGGACGGGTGCGCCGGAGGTCTGCGGGAGGCGGCCGTGGCCGAGGGGTCGCTGCGCGCCGTGTCGCGGCGGGCCGGACCTTCCCGGGCTGGGCACGACGATCGCGGTGAGGATCAGGCCGGCCTCGGCCACCCAGCGGCCGGAGAAGGCGGTGATCCGCTGCCCGCGCACCCTCGGCCCCGTGACCCGCAGCCACGCCGAGAAGTTGCCGTTCACGGGATCGATGTTGATCAGGATGTCCTCGAAGTCGAGCCACCGCTTGGTGAGCGGGAACCACGCCTTGTACACCGACTCCTTGGCGCTGAACAGCAGGCGGTCCCAGTGGACGCGGGGATGGCGCGCCGCGAGCTTCCGCAGGCTCTCGCGCTCCTCCGGCAGTGAGATGGCGTCGAGCACGCCGGGGACCAGCGCCTCGTTGGGCTCGGCGTCGATGCCGATGGTGGTCACCTTGGACGAGATGCCGAGGACGGCCCCCCGGTAGCCGGCGCAGTGGGTGATGCTGCCGACGACGCCCGGCGGCCACTGGGGCTCCCCCCGGAGACCGGGAAGCACGGGGCTCGGGCGCATGCCCAGCTTGCGCAGCGCGTCATGGGCGCAGACCCGGGCCGTGCCGAACTCCTTGCGCCGCTTGTCGTCGGCGTGGATGATCGCCAGCTCCTCCTCGGGGAAGAGGGCGGGCTCAGGAGCGTCGGTGAAGACGTCGGCCGCCACCACGCAGTCGGGCAGGATCGACTTGATCATGGCTTCTCGCGGCCTGGGAGAGACTGCCTGGACGAGTCGCCGTCGCGCGCGCACCCGCCGCGCGCAGACGGGGACGGCGGGCTCTCGGCCGTCTCCCGGCTGACGGAAACGGCGAAATCGAGAACTCCGGCCCCCGGGGACCTTTTGTTGCTCACTCGCGTAGCGGTCACGTCCCAAGCGTATCGATGCCGCTGTTCCGCGAGGAATCAACGCCAATCTTTTCTCGGGACCGGTTCGCGCCCGGCTAGGGCACGGCACGGGGTGGTAAGGGTACGCGCGGGGAAGATCGGCGGGAATTGCGCCACGAGCGCCAAGACCCATCATAGACGCAGGTCACGGCGGGAGAAAGGTGTCTTTGGTTTCCCGCCTCACCGGCGCCGACAGACCCGGTGAATCCCTTTGTGAGAGGGAAAGGCTCTTTGCGAGATGCGGTCGCGGCCGATCGGGTGTTCCATGCCGCATTAGGCACGGCAAGGAATCGGCGCCGTGAATGCCCCGGCGCCCGGAAACAATTAGGGTGCGCCGGCCGGTCGTGCCGCGGGGAAATGCCGCGCCGGGTAAAGCCCGCCGCGGGCACCGCAGAGCCTATCGCATCGGCGAGCCGGACCAGGCTCAGCCGACCAGTTCCCCCGACTCCCCCATGCGCCCGCCGGAGCCGAGCACCGCCCGCGCCTCGGTCAGCATGGAAAGGGCCCGCGCCTCGTAGGTCGGCGTGTTGATCGACTGGAACAGGCTCAGCGCCTGCTCGAAGTGGACCGCGGCATGCTGGGCGTCGTCGCACGCCAGGGCCAGCTCTCCCAGCCCGAGCAGGGAACGCGCCTCGGGGAGCCGGTCGCCCGTCGTCCTCGCCAGCCGGACCGCGTTGCGCAGCGCCTCCTCGGCCAGCGCGGTCTCGCCCTGCCGGAGCCGGGCGATGCCGAGCCCGTTGAGGATGTACGCCTCTCCGACCGGGTCGCCGATGGCGCGCACCATCGTGAGCGCCGTGTCGAAGATGTCCGCCGCGAGGGCAGGCTCGTCCCACGCCAGGTAGGTGTCGCCCATGCGGTGGAGCACCTGGGTCTCGACCCTCCGGCTGCCGCCGTCGCGGCTGAGCGCCAGCGCCTCGGACAGCAGGGTGCTGGCCCCCTCGGGGTCGCCGGTCTCCAGCCGCAGCTGGGCCAGGTTGTGCAGCACGTACGCGGAGGACACCTGGTCTCCGGTGCTTGAGAACATCGCCAGGGCGCGCTCGTAGTGGGCCGTGGCCTCCTCGAAGTTCCCGCTCATCCGCTCAAGGAAGGCGATGCTGCGCAGCACCAGGGCGGTGCCCTGGTCGTCGCCGATGTCGGCGAAGAGCCTGGTCGACTCCTCGAAGTCGCGGTGTGCCTCAGCGAACCGCTTCTCGGTGATGTGGAGGGAGCCCCGCGAGTACAGCATCGCCGCCTGGCCGCGCACGTTGGAGGCGAGGCGGACCGCCGCCAGCGCGGTCTCGTGGGTCTCACGCCAGTCGTCGAGGTAGACGCGCGACTCGAACAGCGTCACCGCGCTGACCGCGAGGTCCCAGGACAGGTCCACGAAGCCGGCCTGCGCCGCCTGTCGGATGCCCGACACCAGCAGAGGCCGCTCGCGCTCGTACCAGGCGAGCGGCTCGGCGACGAGCTGGCCGACCAGCCTCTCGGGGAGCGGCCAGCGCGGGGCGTCGCTGTGGATCTGGACGTAGTCATTGCCGTACTCCCGGCGGTGGGCCGCCTCGGCGAGGAACAGCAGGGCGCCCAGCACGCGTTCGAGGGCGGCCTTGCGCTCGGCCGAGGTCTCCTCGCTGGCGAGGCACTCGCGGGCGAACACGCGGATGAGGTCGTGGAAGCGGTACAGGCTGTGCACGCCGTACCCGCCTGCGGTCTCGATCAGCTGGGCGTCGGCCAGCT
>NZ_JBEZFH010000125.1:0-21680 GCF_040649355.1 Sphaerisporangium sp. NPDC049002
GTAACGCGGCATGCCATCAGGGTACGACGTGCCGGGACCCTCGGGTCGAGGTCGTCGGAGGAGGAAACCCCGCCCGAGGATCGGTGCGGGGGCTCACCTCCACCTTGATCATGCTGGAGGCGTGGCGCCGCGCGTTGTCCAGCAGGTTGCCGATCACCCGGAACAGCTGCGTCCGCACGCCGAGCACGACCACGTCCTCCTTGAAGTCGGTGGCGACCGGCACCTGCGACGGCCGCCGGGCGATCTCCTCGGCCGCCAGGTGGCCGAGGTCGACGCACTCCTGCACGGCAGGGCCGCTCGATCCGAGCCTCGCCATGAACAGCAGGTCGGTGATGATGGCCTCCACCCGGTCGGTGTCGCGCAGGGCGCCGTCCACCAGGCTCGGAAGGTCGGTGTCCCCGGGATGCAGCCGCGCCTCCTCCAGTTGCGCGCGGAGCCCGGCGATCGGGGTGCGCAGCTCGTGGGAGGCGTCGGCGGCGAACCGCCGCTGCTGCTCGACCGAGTGCTCAAGGCGCGCGAGCGTGCTGTTGACGGTCCTCGCCAGGTTGGAGATCTCGTCCTCGCCCGGCGGCTCCTGGACCCGGCGCGACAGGTCGCTCACCGTGATGTGGGCCAGCTCGGCCTGGATGTTGTCGACCGTGCGGAGCCCCCGGTCGGCCCCCTTCCAGGCGATCCAGCCGATCAGGCCGGTGAGAGCCGCTATCTGGAGGCCGACGGCCACGTCCAGGACGCGGGTGGACAGCACCGCGGGGGTGCGCTTCGCGGCGTACACGACCGGTGAGCCGGGCCTGGAGTCGGCCAGGGTCGCCGTCACGTGGTAGCAGCCCCTGAAGGCCTTCGGGCACGTCGTGAAGTCCACGAGCCGGTCGGGGAGGTCGGGTCGTACGTCGCTGACCGGGGGCGCCCCGCCGGCCTTCGCCGTCGCGGCCAGCAGGTGGCCCCCTGGACCGATCACCTGGATGACGTCCACGCCGCCGGGACCGGGCGCGATGGGGTTGAGCAGGGTCGCGTTCCGGTAGGCCACGACGATCCGGGAGGCGGCCTCCCTGGTCTCCCGCCAGATGGAGGTGGCGACCGCGCCCCTGATCACCATGTCGGCCGCGAGGCCCAGGGGGATCAGGAAGAGGCCCGCCAGCACGAGCGCGAGAAGGGTGACCTGCCCCCGGATGGATCGAGGCCACACGGCGGCCCATGGGAGGGACATTGGCAAAGGCTACTGGCGTGGATCTCATCCAAGATCCGCGAGCCGGGAAAGAGGTCACCAAGCCCTGGCAAAGCCGCCGGGCGCGGGACCGGGCCGCACGCCGGGGGAGCCTACCGTCCGGCGTGCCGGGTCACCCGATCCGGTCGCCGGCCGGTTGTGGGCCTCCCGGTGATGACCCCTGACCGCTACCGTGAGCGACAGCGATCTTTTAACCCTAAGTGTGGTGTTATGACGCCGAACCTCTGGCGAGCGGGCCTGTCGTTGCCGTTGACCTTCCTGCTGCTCGCCGTCCCGGAGGCGGCGGCGCGAGCCCTGTCCGAGGGACCCGCGCAGGCGTCCCCGCTGGAACGTTCCGGGTCCGCGGCGGGCAGGGTCTACTACGTGGACGGCCGCGAGGGCGACGACGACGCGCCGGGGACCTCTCCCGGCAAGGCCTGGCGCTCGCTCGACCGGGCGAGCTCGGCCCGCCTGCGCCCGGGTGACACGCTGCTCCTGCGGCGGGGCGGCCGGTGGAAGGGCACCCTGACGCTGAGGGGCAAGGGCACGGCCGCGCGGCACATCACGGTCGGCTCGTACGGCAGGGGCGCCCGGCCGAAGATCAGCGGAAGGGACGGCGACTGCGTGGTGGTCGAGGGGTCCTACTGGCGGATCTCCGACCTGCGGGCGAGTGACTGCGGGTGGGGCGGCTTCAGGATCGACGGCCGCCACAACGACCTGTGGGACGTGTACGCCGACCGCAACGTGGCGGGCGTCTGGGTGACGGAACGGGGCTCCCACAATGTCATCCGCGACAGCCAGATGATCGGCAACGACCGGATGAGCGTCGACGACAGCGAGCCGGACAACGACTCCGGCGCGTTCGGCGTGCTGCTGAACGGCGACGACAACAGCGTCATCGGCAACCTGATCGTCGGCAGCTACGCCTCCAGCCGGGACTACGTGTCCGACGGCGCGGCCGTGGAGGTGTACGACGGCGACCGGAACCTCGTCGCGCACAACGTCGCGCGCGACAACGAGACCTTCACCGAGCTCGGCCACAGCCCCGGCGGGACCGCCAAGGGGAACCTGTTCGCCAACAACGTGGTGACCTCGGGGGAGAAGCGCGGCTCGTTCCTCATCACCCGCGGCTCCGGGCACGCCGTGGGGCCGGTCACGGGCACGGTGGCGGTCAACAACTCGGTGTACCTCCCGGCGCGCGAGACCATCGGCGTCTCCTGCGCCGACGGCTGCTCCGCGAAGATCCTGAGGCTGCGCAACAACGCCATCAAGGTCGGCGGGGTGCTGGGATTCGAGGACGGCTCGGGAATCGACGACGCGGGCGGCGTCTACGATGGCAGGTCCACGGGCATCAAGCTCGGCCACCGGTCGATCCGCGAGGATCCCGGCTTCCGCAGCCGCCATGACCTGCGGCTACGTCCCGGAGCGGCCGCCATCGGCCAGGGGGTGCCGCTCGGGCCCTCGTGGTACGGAGGCGCGGGGCTGGCGCACGACGCGGCGGGACGGGCGATCCCCCGGTCGAGGAACCCGGATGCGGGCGCCTATCAATACTGAATTGGATTTATTTCGGACATATCTTCGGAACATCGCCGAAACCTCGATCCAGGACGCTGTGTGCCGTGGTGCAGTAGATGAAAGAAAACAGGAGGTCGGCCCGTATACGTGGTTCGGCTGGATATACAGAGGTGGTGGTGACGGTGCTACGGATCCGGGTTTCGCTTCCCGATCGGCCGGGGGTGCTGGGGCAGGTGGCCCGATCCTTCGGGGTCCTCGGCGCGGACATCCTCCAGGTGACGGTCCTTGAGCGGGAGGGCGGCCGGGCGGTGGACGACTTCACCCTGTCGTGGCCGGGCGGGTTCGCCGCCGACGAGCTGCGCGAACGCCTGTCGGTCGTGCCCGGGGTGCGCATCGAGGGCGTGTGGCCCACCAGGGAGGCCCCGGGGACGAGCCCCGACTACGACCTGCTCGGCCACGTGGTGTCCGACTCCGAGCGCGCCTTCGTGACCCTGGTCGACGCCGCCCCCGACCTGGTGAGCGCCGAGTGGGCGGTCGCCGTGGACTCCGACACCGGCGCCGTCGTGCACGGCAGTTGGCAGGCTCCCGGCGTGGACGAGATGCCCGACCTCACGCCCCTGCGCCCGGCGGCGTTCAGCGAGGGGCCGCTGCACCTGCTGAGCCTGCCGATGAAGACCGCGGGCCTGCATCTCGTCGTGGCGCGCACGGAGGGCCCGGCCTTCCACCAGGTGGAGTTGGACAAGGTGGTGCGGGTGGTGGAGATCGTGTCCCAGCTCGCCGGCTCGGCGGCCGACCGTACGGTCGCCTAGCGGCGGGGCGGGTCGATCCTGTTGCCTTCGAGGGTGAACAGCATGAGCCTGCTGAGGTCCACGGCGACGCGGCCGTGCTCGCCGGCACGCCACACCGGCCGCGAGCCCAGGCGCACGACGAGGTCGGCCCGGCGGTGGGTGCCGCTGCCGGCCGCGGAGGGGGCGATGTACTCGGGGGCGTGCTCCTCCTCGCCGGAGATGAGGCGCCGCATCATCGACCGCACCTTGCCCGCCGTGCCGCCGGCGGCGCGCCCGTCGCCGTCGCCGTTGGCGTGCCCGTTGGCGGCCGCCCTCGGCGCGGGCTCGGGGGCGGGCACGACGGGGATGCCGACCTCCAGGTAGGCGAGCCATTCGTGACCGTGGTACTCCAGCGTCCTGACCCTGCCGCTGAAGTGCGGGCTGTCGACGCCTTCGGGGATGGGGGTCAGCGCGTCGGGGCGGATGCCGACGATGATCTGGCTGCCGGTGTGCTGGGAGACCGCGTAGGCCCGGGGGTCGGTCCAGGGCATCGTGATCTGGTGGAGCCCGAAGTCCAGCATGATGTACTGGTTCTGCGGGGTCTTGACCGTCGCCGCCAGCAGGTTGATCTGCTGCGAGCTGAGGAAGGCCGCCACGAACGCCGTCGCCGGGTCGTTGTAGATCTGCCCGGGGGTGCCGACGTCCTGCAGGACGCCGCGGTTCATGATCGCGATTCGGTCGGCCAGGGTGAGGGCCTCCACCTGGTCGTGCGTGACGTAGATGGTCGTCACGCCGAGCGCCCGCACCAGCGACGAGATCTCCATGCGTAACTCGGTGCGCATCCCGGCGTCGAGGTTCGACAGCGGCTCGTCCATCAGGAACAGCGACGGCTGCCTGACGATGGCCCGGCCCATCGCGACGCGCTGCCGCTGGCCACCGGAGAGCGTTCCAGGACGGCGGTCCAGCGTCTCGTCGATGTGAAGCGCCTTGGAAAGCTCGGTCACGCGTTCCCTGACCATGGCGGGGTCGGCCTTGGCGATCTCCAGCGGGAAGGCGATGTTGCCCCGCACGGTGCGGTGGGGATAGAGGGCGCCGTTCTGGAAGACCATCGCGACGTCGCGGTCACGGGGTGCCAGGTCGTTGGCGATCCGCCCGTCGAGGTAGAGGTCCCCGGAAGTGATCTCTTCGAGTCCCGCGATCATCCGCAGCAGCGTGGATTTACCGCATCCGGATGGGCCGAGCAGGACGAGCAGTTCGCCCTCTTCCGCGCGCAAGCTCATGCGATCGACCGCGAGATGCCCCCCGGGGTACACCTTTGTCACGCTGTCGAGAACGACGGTACTCATCGTCACTCGTTCCTCCCGGGCATCAGAACCCGGATCCCAGCCGTCATTGTGATTGATGAGGTAGTACATCGCGTAGTGGGCCACTGTGTCCATACATGAGGTGAGAAATTGCTCATCTGCTGGTTACTTGACCGTTGCCTGTCTGTAGAGGTCAGGACAGATAGGGAAAGGGCGGCGCCGGCGGTGGAGCCCGGCCGCCTGCCACCGGACGCGCCGGCGCGGGCCGGGCACTGGTCCGCGAGGGCCGGGCGCTGGCCCCCCGCCCGGGTAACGCGGATGTAATGACAGACGTGTCACAATTTGCAGAAAGTTTCCGAAAGGTCTTTCATGTCTGTTCACATGGCTGTTACGTTCCGCGTACCCCGGTGATCCCGTCCGCCGTCGGGGACGCGGGCGGGATCGGCCGATCCTTAGGGCAATGAAGCTGAGCAAGGAGTGCACAACATGCGGCGAGGCATCTCGGTCGCGGCGACAGCCGCGGCGCTCGCGCTGGCGGTCTCCGCCTGTGGCGGCGAGGACACCACCAATCAGTCGGCCGCTCCGGCCACAAGCGCCGGCGCCGCTGACGTCTCCGGCGAGGTGACGTGGTGGGACACCTCGGACGCCACCAACGAGGGTCCCGTGTTCCAGGAGCTGATCAAGGACTTCCAGGCGAAGTACCCGAAGGTCAAGGTCAACTACGTCAACGTCCCCTTCGCCGACGCGCAGAACAAGTTCAAGACCGCCGCGCAGAGCGGCGCCGGCGCGCCGGACGTGCTCCGCGCCGACGTCGGCTGGGTGGCCGAGTTCGCCTCCCTCGGCTACCTCGCGCCCCTTGACGGCACCCCGGCCCTCGACCAGCCCGAGGACTTCCTCCCGAGCCCGGCCGGCAGCGGCAAGTACGAGGGCAAGACGTACGGCATCCCGCAGGTCACCGACACGCTCGGCCTGCTGTACAACAAGGAGCTGCTGAAGAAGGCCGGCCACGACGCCCCGCCGAAGACCTTCGAGGAGCTCAAGCAGTTCGCGCTGGACGTCAAGTCCAAGGCCGGGGCCGAGGGCCTCGCGCTGAACGTCGACGCCTACTTCCTGCTGCCGTTCATCTACGGCGAGGGCGGCGACCTGCTCGACGTCGCCACCAAGAAGATCACCGTCGCCTCGCCGCAGTCCGTGGCGGGCCTGAAGGTGGTCGAGGACCTGATCAAGTCCGGCGCGGCGTCCAAGCCCGCGATCCAGGACAGCTACACCAACGCGGAGACCGCCTTCAAGGAGGGCAAGGCCGCGATGATCTTCAATGGTCCGTGGTCGAACACCGACAACCTCGGCGGCAAGGTCTTCAAGGACAAGCCCGACAACTTCGGCATCGCCCCGGTCCCGGCCGGCTCGGTCAAGGCGGGAGCCCCGACCGGCGGCCACGACTACACCGTGTACGCGGGCTCCAAGAGCCTGGACGCGTCCTACCTGTTCGTGAAGTTCATGGACTCCGCCGAGAGCCAGGCCAAGATCGCCGGCAAGCTCGGCCTGCTGCCGACCCGCCAGTCGGCCTACAGCCTGCCCGACGCGCAGGGCAACGAGATGATCGGCCGCTGGAAGGAGCCCATGACCGCCGCCGTCGAGCGTCCGTGGATCCCCGAGGCCGGCCAGCTCTTCCAGCCGCTCGTGGAGGGCTACCAGAAGCTCGCCACCGGCGGCACCACCAGCGAGCAGATGGCCCAGGACGTGGCCAAGGCCTACCAGGGCCTGCTCAAGGGCTGGAGCCTGTGACCGATGACGACCCAGGTCGTTGACGGTACGGCCGCGGGCACGAGCGCCCGCGGCCGTACCCGCCGCCCGGGGCCGGGGAGGGCCGGACGGTTCTTCTCCCGGCACTGGTACGCGTGGGCCATGTGCGCCCCGGTCGTCATCGTGACGCTCGTGCTTATCGGGTACCCGCTGGTGCGCGGCGTCTACCTGTCGCTCACCGACGCGACCGAGGCCAACATGGGCCGTACGATCGGGATGAACACCATCCCCTCGACGTACGAGTTCGTCGGGCTTTCCAACTACGTCGACATCGTCGGCTCCAGCGCGTTCCTGTCCCGGCTCCTGTGGACGGTCGTCTGGACCCTCGTCTGCGTCGCCCTGCACTACGGCATCGGCCTCGGGCTCGCGCTGCTGCTCAACCGGCCGCTGCGGTTCCGGTCGGTCTACCGCATGATGCTCGTGCTCCCGTGGGCGGTGCCGGCGTTCGTCTCGGCGTTCATCTGGCGGTATCTGCTGAACGGCGAGTTCGGCGTCGTCAACGCGATGCTGCGGGCCGCGGGCTTCGGCGGGCTCGACTGGCTGGACGACCCGTTCTGGGCCAAGGTCTCGGTGATCACCGTGAACGTCTGGCTCGGCGTGCCGTTCATGATGCTCGCGCTGCTGGGAGGCCTGCAGGCCATCCCCCGCGAGCTGTACGAGGCGGCCGAGGTCGACGGCGCCACTCCCTGGCAGCGCTTCAGGAACATCACCCTGCCCGGACTGCGGCCGGTGTCCAGCACGGTGGTCCTGCTCGGCACCATCTGGACCTTCAACCAGTTCCCGGTCATCTTCCTGGTCACGAAGGGCGGGCCCGGCGGGTCCAGCGAGATCCTCGTGACCTACGCCTACCGGCAGGCCTTCGAAGGCATCAGGAACTACTCGGGATCGGCCGCGTGGGGTGTGCTCATCCTCGCGCTGCTCGTCGTCATGGCCGTGGTCTACCGCCGCGCGCTGCGTCAGCAGGGAGATGCATGGTGAGCACGGTGAGCACGGTGAGCACCGCGGGTCACGCCGCGGCGCCGCGGCGCAGGCGTCGTGGCTCGCGCGGAGCCGGGGCGTCCGCCGCCCTGCACGTCACGTTGTTCCTGGCCAGTCTGATCGCGGTCTTCCCGGTCGCCTGGCTGGTCCTGACCTCGCTCAAGCCGAGGGACGCCTGGCAGTCCACCACGGTCGAGCTCTTCAACCACCCGAGCCTCGACAACTACACGCAGGTGCTCGGCCAGACGGCGTTCCCGCGCTGGCTGTTCAACTCGCTGTTCGTCGCCGCCCTGACGACCCTGCTCGGCGTGGTGCTGTCGGCGACCACCGGCTACGCGGTCAGCCGCTTCCGCTTCCCGGGATTCCGGTCGATCATGTGGATGCTGCTGATCACGCAGATGTTCCCGGTGGCGATCCTGATCGTGCCGATCTACAACCTCATGGCCGGGCTCGGGCTCATCAACCAGTTCCCCGGCCTGGTGATCGCCTACCTGACCTCGACGATCCCGTTCTGCGCCTGGATGATGAAGGGCTACTTCGACACGGTGCCCGTCGAGATCGACGAGGCCGGACGGGTCGACGGGCTCACGCCCTTCGGCACCTTCTGGCGGCTCATCCTGCCGCTGTCCAAGCCGGGACTCGCCGTCGCGGCGTTCTACTCCTTCATCACGGCCTGGGCGGAGGTCGCCTACGCGACCGCGTTCATGACGGGCGACGACAAGTACACCCTGGCCGTGGGCATCGGGCAGTTCGTCGGCCAGCACAAGGCCGAATGGGGACTGCTCACCGCGTCCTCGGTGCTGATCGCGGTGCCGGCGGCGGTGGTCTTCCTGCTCGTCCAGCGCAACCTCGTAACCGGCCTGACGGCCGGAGCCACGAAGTCGTAAGACCACCGTGGTATCGGAACCTGATATTTCGGAGAATCGGGGGATCCCAATGACCGACGTGGTCCGTGAAGCCCGTCCCGTCGAGACCGGCACGCGCTGGTGGCGTGACGCGGTGATCTACCAGGTCTACGTGCGCAGCTTCGCCGACGGCAACGGCGACGGCGTCGGCGACCTGCTCGGGGTCCGCAGCCGCCTCGACTACCTGGCCGGGCTGGGTGTCGACGCCATCTGGCTGACGCCCTTCTACACCTCGCCGATGGCCGACTTCGGCTACGACGTCGCCGACTACCGCGACGTCGACCCGATCTTCGGAACGCTGGCCGACGCCAGGGCGCTGATCGAGGACGCGCACAGCCACGGGATGAAGATCATCACCGACGTGGTGCCGAACCACACCTCCGACCGGCACGCCTGGTTCCTCGCGGCCGTGCAGGCGGGCCCCGGCAGCCCCGAGCGCGAGCGGTACATCTTCCGCGCCGGACGCGGCGAGGCCGGGGAGCTGCCGCCCAACGACTGGGAGTCGATCTTCGGCGGCCCGGCGTGGACGCGGCTGCCCGACGGCGAGTGGTACCTCCACCTGTTCGCCCCCGAGCAGCCCGACCTGAACTGGGAGAACCCCGAGGTCCACGCGGAGTTCGACGCCATCCTGCGCTTCTGGCTCGACCTCGGCGTGGACGGCTTCCGCATCGACGTCGCCCACGGCATGGTGAAGGCCGAGGGGCTCCCGGACATCGGGTCCAGTGAACAGATCGAGATGCTGGGCACCACGGTGCTGCCCTACTTCGACCAGGACGGCGTCCACGAGATCCACCGGGCCTGGCGCCGCCTGCTGGACTCCTACGACGGCGAGCGCATCGGCGTCGCCGAGGCATGGGCGCCCACGCAGGAGCGCCTCGCCCGGTACGTACGGCCCGACGAGCTGCATCAGGCCTTCAACTTCCATTTCATGAAGACCCCGTGGGACGCGGAGATGCTGCGCGAGGTGATCGACGAGTCGCTCGCCACCGTGGGCCCCGTCGGCGCCCCGACGACATGGGTGCTCTCCAACCACGACGTCAAGCGGCACGTGACCCGGTACGGTGACGGCGAACTCGGCCTGCGCCGTGCCCGCGCGGCGGCCCTCATGATGTTCGCCCTGCCCGGCTCCACCTACGTCTACCAGGGTGAGGAGCTCGGCCTCCCCGAGGTGCTCGACCTGCCCGACGAGGTCTGCCAGGACCCGCAGCGCCTGCGGGGCCCCGAGGACGGCCGCGACGGCTGCCGCGTCCCGATCCCGTGGGCCCACTCCGAGCCGCCCTTCGGGTTCAGCCCGCCGGGGATCGAGGAGACCTGGCTGCCCGTCCCTGCCACCTGGGGGACGCTCAGCGTGGAGGCCCAGCTCGGCGATCCGGGCTCGACGCTGTCGCTCTACCGGGGCGCCCTGCGCCTGCGGCGCGAGCACCCGGACCTCGGCGACGGCTCCCTGCGGTGGATGGAGTCTCCCGCCGGGACCCTGGTCTTCGCCCGGGGGGAGACGTTCGTCTGCACGGTGAACACCACCGGCGAGCCGGTCGAGCTGCCCCGGCCGGGCGAGCTCCTCATCGCGAGCGCTCCCGTGGCCATCGAGGGCGACGTCGTACGGCTGGCGCCGGATTCCGCCGCGTGGTGGGCGCTCGGCGTTGCGTAAAGTAGCGGCCATGAACGGTAACGCCCGGCTGTCCGACATCGCGGCCCAGGCGGGCGTGAGCGAGGCTACGGTCAGCCGCGTGCTGAACGGCAAGTCGGGGGTGTCCGCCGGCACGCGCCAGCTCGTCCTGACCGCGCTCGACCTCATGGGGTACGAGCGCCCCCAGCGGCTGCGGCAGCGCAGCAACGGCCTTGTCGGGCTGGTCACCCCCGAGCTGGACAACCCGATCTTCCCTGCGTTCGCCCAGGCCATCGAGAAGTCGCTGACCCAGCACGGCTACACGCCCGTGCTCTGCACGCAGAGCCCGGGCGGCGCCCCCGAGGACGAGTTCACCGAGCTGCTGCTGGAGCGCGACGTCAGCGGCATCATCTTCGTCTCGGGCCTGCACGCCGACACCACCGCCCGCATGGATCGTTACACCAGGCTGACCGACCGGGGGCTGCCGATCGTCCTGGTCGACGGTTACAGCGAGCACATCGAGGCGCCGTTCATCTCGCCGGACGACCGGCTCGCGTCCCGCCTGGCCGTGCAGCACCTGGTCGACCTCGGGCACGAGCGCATCGGCCTCGCGCTCGGCCAGCGGCGCTTCGTGCCGGTCATCCGCAAGATCGAGGGGTTCACCCAGGCGATGTCGCAGCTGCTCGGCGTCTCCGGCTGCGACGAGCTGATCCAGCACTCGCTGTTCTCGGTCGAGGGCGGGCAGGCCGCGGCGGCGGCGCTGATCGAGCGCGGCTGCACGGGCATCGTCTGCGCGAGTGATCTCATGGCGCTCGGCGCGATCAGGGCCGCGCGCGAGCGGGGCCTTTCGGTGCCGGGTGACGTCTCGGTCGTCGGCTTCGACGACTCCCCGCTGATCGCCTTCACCGACCCGCCGCTCACCACTGTGCGCAAGCCCATCGGCGCGATGGCCTCGGCGGCGGTCCAGACGCTGCTGGAGGAGATCAACGGGGCGGCCCCCAAGAACATCGAACTGGTCTTCCAGCCCGAGCTCGTCGTCCGCGGCTCCACCGGCTCCGGCCCCCTCGTCAACCGCTGACGACGCGGACCGGGGAATCGAAGAAGCCGAGTGTGCGGGCCATTCCCTGTGTCAGCACGCTCGGACCTCGATCCAACGGCTCGATGACCCGTTCGCAAGGACCGCGCCGCCACGTCAAGCTGAGGGACATCTGGATGGTGCCCTTGTGAGTAGGAGTTCAGAAGTCGAACTCGTTCGCGCGGACGCCGACGAGGAAGGCGTCCCACTCGGCTCGGGTGTAGACGATGACGGTGCCCTCGGGGTGATGGCTGTGCCGGACGGCGATGCGACCGGTGCCGTCGAGGACGGGGCCGGCCTCCACACAGTCACTGCCGCCGTTCGGGCTGAAACTACTGATGTGCCACGCGACACGGGGCCGCTGATCGGAGGCTGACATCGTCGCCCCTGCCTTCCGTCCGTGGGTTACAGGATCGCGTCCGCAGCCGCCCGGATGCGGATCGCCGACTCGTCCAAGTCGAGGCAATGATCGCGAACGCGATCAAACTTCATGATAAGTCGCTCGACGCGTTCTGTTTCGACGTAAATGCCACCCGCAGGGGTGTCCACGTACCCGACCTCGGGAAACGGTTCAGGCATCTCGAAGATGAGAAACGTGCCTTCGGGGCTGGGATGGACATGTGAAGTGAAGGGCAGCACCCGCACACCGATGTTAGGACGTTTCGCCAGTTCGACCAGGTGTTTGAGCTGCTCCCTGAGAACGTGCGGCCCGCCGGGTGCGCGATGGAGCAAGCTCTCGTCGAGCACGGCCTCGATGTCGGGCGGCTCCGGGGCGGCGAGGATCCTCTGCCGATCCAGACGAAATCGGGCGCCGAAGGGCGTCAAGGAGGCGTTGGTGTCAGCTCCGCGAATCAACGCTTCCATGTAACCGTGAGTCTGCAGTAGGCCGGGGATCACCACGAGATCGAAGGAGTAGATGCGGCGGGCGCGGCTTTCGATCCAGGCGTAGTCGATGATCAACTTGGGCAGGTCTTCGGAGTACCCGTCCCACCAGCCCGTCTGCCATACCTCCGCCGCAAGTTGAATCAACCCCTCTCGTCGGGTGGGGTCGACGACCCCATAGAGGTCCAGCAGCGCGGTCACATCCGGGAGGCGGATCGGATAGATGCCTGCCTCGAAGCGGCTCAGGGTCGGCCCTTCGCGTTGGATGCGTGCAGAGGCGTCCTTGAGTGTGAGGCCGGCCCCCTCACGTAGTTCCCGAAGTTGCCGCCCGAGCCACTGGGCGCGCAAGGCCGGCGCCGCAGGCGGGCACGGGCTGCTGCGCACGGCCCCGATCCCTGTCGACGGGCACAGTATGAACCCTGACAGTCTGCTGCGCTACCTACAGATCAAGGTCCACCACCTCATCCAGGACCAGGACTGGGAAAGCATCCGCGTCGTCGGCGGCTACGACCGCCTGGCCGTGATCTCTCGGTACGAGAAGATCGGCAAGCTGTTCAACATCGAGCGGCCCACCGCCGAAGTCCACAGCCGTGACCTGGTCATCAAGGCGTTTCCCGGTGCCGACTACGTACACCACTACGCGCTGATCATCACCACCTACCTTGCCATGACCGGTCGCGCGGCCGGGACCGTCACCTACCAGCCGCCCGAAGAGGCGGCGTGCCGCGCGGCCGTCGAAGGGCTCGACCTCGATCTGGACGGCGATCTCGTGATCGTCGGCTGGGGCCTTCAGCACCTCGCCCCCGACGACGGTGTGTGGACCCGCGGAAAGGGTTACGCCTGGCAGCGCGCCGTGGTGCACGGCCGCCGGGTGGTCTACCTCGGCTTCCTGCACAGCATCTGGGGCGATGTCGCCGGCCGTGTCGTCGCGCGCCTGGCCGAGCTCGGTGCCCGCGACGTCGTCTACGTCGGCAAGGTCGGGGCGCTGTTCCCCGAGATCGTGCCGAACACGCTCCTCGCCACCGGTAACGAGAGCCTCGTCGGCGGTGCTCTCGTTACCTGGGACGACTTCTTCGGTGAGTTCGCCGCCGCCCAGCCCGGCGTGCACAGCGGCCTCCACGTCACCTCCGCGTCGATTCTGCTGGAGAACCGTGACTGGCTGGCCAAGCATGCCGAGTACGCCTTCGTCGACCCGGAGATCGGCCCTATGGGGGCGGCCGCGCTCCAGGCGGGGATCAGATTCGGCTACCTCCACGTCATTTCCAACAACCTGGCCCAGCACTACCCCGCTGACCTGTCCAATGAGCGTCACGGCGACGTCATCCGGCGGCGCACCGTTCTGGTTGACCGGATCCGCGGAATCATCGCGGACCGCTTGGCCGGCCGCCCGATCCGAACCCTTGGAGGAAGTCGACCATGACGATCGCAGCGCACTCCGCCGCCCCCGCACGCGGGCGGGAGATCACGGTCACCGGCATCGACGGGGCCGGCAAGTCCACCCTCGCCGCCCGCCTGCACCAGGCCCTCAACGACGCCGGCCACCCAGCGATCCTTGTCGGCAAGCACAGTACCGAAGTCCCTATGGACGTGGAGCTGTCCGCCTACCTCGACCGCCTCAACGCGCTGGTCTACCGCCGGGACGCACGCGTCGCCCAGGCGTGCGATGATCACTACTGGCTGCTGGCGCTGGCCGCCTGGTACACCCTCCAGGACAAGCTCGTCATCCGGCCCGCCCTGGCCGTCGGCACCCACGTGATCCTCGACAACGCCCACCACAAGATCCTCGCCCGGTACGCGGTCAACCCGGACGTCCCCACCCACCTCGCCGAACAGGTCTTCGCCCACCTCACCGAATCCGACCTGGTGATCTTCCTGCGGATCGGCGCCCGCGAAGCCCTCCGGCGCAAGGGGGAGTTCACCTCCCTCGAGACCGGCCATTCTGGCAGCGGCGACGAGGACTTCATCCGCTACCAGAGCACCGTCCTCGCCCAGCTCCAGGAGCAGGGCGAGCGCGGCGGCTGGCTGTCCGTGGACGTCACCAGCATGGACCGCGACACCGTGTTCAAGACCGCAGCCGACGCCCTCACCGACCGCCTCCAGCTCACCGTCTGATGGCGTCCGCCCCATCTCCCGAGGAACGCACCATGCCAGTGCCCCTTCCCGACAACGGCGAGTACATCTGCCACGCCATCACCTGGGCCACCGGGGACCCCCGGCTGCTGCTCGCCCCCCTACCCGGCGGGCCGCTGGTCTACGCCGAGTTCATGCACCGGCGCCTCGGCTTCCGCGTGACCGGTACCGGCAGGTGGTGCACCGGCCGGTACCAGTTCGCCGACACCGTCCGCGTTGAGGCCCTTGCCTGCCCCGACCGCGCAGCGGCCGTCCAGAGCGGGCAGTGCACCCGGTGCGCGGGACGGGACGATTTTCGCTTCGCCCACCAGTTCCACCAGCGGGGCCACGCCCCCGAAGCACTCCAGCGGTACATGGCGCAGCCGCACTGGCTTTACGCCGCAACCTTCGCCGACGGCACCACCAAGGTCGGCACCGCGGCCGAGCCGCGCAAGCGCTCCCGCCTCGACGAACAGGGGGCGCTGTTCGCGACCTACCTGGCCCACAGTCCGGATGGCCGCACCGTGCGCTACCTCGAAGATGCCCTCACCCGCCACCTGGGCATCCCCCAGACCGTCCGGGCAACGGCCAAGCTCAAGGCCCTGGCCGACCTCGCCGGCTTGCCGACCACCGAAGAAGCCCACCGCAAGACCGTCGACCGCGCGGCCAAGACGCTCGCCGAGCTCGGCACCGCGACCGTCCTGGAAGCCTGGACCCCGCCGCACGAGGGCGACCAGCTGCGCAACCCCGGCGGCGCGCGGGCGCTGTACCCGCACAAGGTGGACGAGGGCGAGCACGGCTTCACCCCGCTCTCCTGCATCGGCTCCCAGGTCCTCGTCGTGTCGGACAGCGACAACGACCTGGGCTACCTGCTGGACCTCGGCACGCTCAGGGGACGCCGCATCACCCTCGGCGGCGCGTTCACCTCGCCCTCCGCCGCCGTCCAGGCCTCCCTCTTTTGACCCCCGGCCCGCCCCCGCGGGCCCTCCCTGCGAAGCGAGACACACCATGCCGCAGGATGCTCTCCTCGGCTGGGACGAGGACACCACCGCCGAGACGTACGCGGCGTTCACCCGCGCCCATCCCATGTACAGCTCCACCAGCCGCGACCTCGCCCGCCGGGCCCACCTCGTCGACAGTCGTCTGGTGATCGACCTGTGCGGCGGGACCGGCGCGACCGCCGAGGCGATCCTCGCCTTGGGGCCGGCCGACGCCCGGGTCATCTCCCTCGACAGCGCCCTGGCCATGCAGCGCATCGGCCGCCGCACCCTGACCGACCCGCGGCTGTCATGGGTGACCGCCCCGGCCGAGGACCTGGCCCAACACGCCCCAGTCGGCGGCGTCGACGCCGTGGTGTGCAACTCGGCGATCTGGAAGACGAACACCCCGGCGGTGTTCGCCGCGGTCCGTCGCGTCCTGCAGCCCGGCGGCTGGTTCGTCTTCAACGTCGGCGGAGGCTTCGCCGACGTGACCCACCCCAACGAGCAGACCGGCCGCAACGGCCCCTCGCTGAACACGCTGATCCGCCAGATCGCCGCACGCGACTACGGCTACACCCCGCCTCCGGCGGCCGACCGGGACGGCCCCAAGCTGTCGCCGGAGACCATCACCGAGCAGCTGGCTGCCGCCGGGCTGACCGTGGTCGACACCGAGGTCACGGCCCAGCACAGCACCATGGCGGAGAAGAAGGCGTGGCTGTCCATCCCCGTCTTCGCCCGCCCGGACGGCGACTTCACTCACGCCCAGCGCATGGACATCCTCGCCAAGGCGTACGCCCAGACCAGCCCCGACGCGCCGACCGTCACGAGCTGGCTCGTCGTCGTCGCCCAGCGCCCCGGGGGCCGGCTTTGACCCAGCAACCTGCCGAGGCTGCGCCAGCGCGCTGCGACCACACCAGCGTCGGCGTTGCTCATCTTCAGCACAGCCGGCCTCCCGGTCTTCGAGCGCGCCCGACGAGCTCCAACATCACGCCCAGCCCACCGCCGCCTTCGCCGCCGGGCAGATCACCATGGCTGAGTTCGCGGCCCGGCCGGGACTGGAACCGGTCTGGGTCCGCTTCCTCCACGACCTCCAGCTCGTCACCATGCCCGGCGAGGCCCTCGACCGGATCGGCGAGGTGATCTGACCATGTCCCGCAGCCGATGGTCAGAGCGCCCCGACAGCGCCGACAGCCACCAACCGGGCCATGTGCGCCCGGATCCGGTCGCGATCCTCGGGAAACACCGACTCCCACTCCTCATTGAGGGCGAACCAGCGCGGCGGCTGCCCTCTCTCCCCACCCAGCGGCACATCGAGCCCAACGATCGCGGCGTACGACAGGCCAAGCGTCGGCGACCAGTCCGAGCGGTAGGAACGCACACAGACCGCGGCCGGCACCTCCAGCAGTTCCGCGTGCAGCCCGGTCTCCTCGACCAGTTCACGTGCTGCGGCGGCACGGGGAGTCTCTCCCGGTTCGACCTTGCCACCGGGCGGCACCCAGCCGCGCACCCGGTGCTTCACCAGCAGGACGTGCCCGAAGTCCGGATCGATCACCCAGACATCCGCCGCCAGCGGCTCCATCGGGTGTCGACGCGCCTGCTCCAGCCAGGCCCGCGCACCGTCGAACTCAAGGGCCGCCAGGCCGACATCGACGGCCGCCGCATTCAAGATCGTCTCTTCGTTCTCGCGGTGGATCACCCCGCACACCTTATGTCGTCGCCTCGGTACGGAACGCCAGCCACCAACACGAACACGGCTCCGGAAAGGGAGATCCGCCATGCATCGTGAAACGGCCAAACGCGAGGCCTGGATCGGGCCCGCGTGGGCTGGGGGGTGAGCTGTAAGAGCGCACCCGGGGGTATCGATGACAGCATCGTTCCCCGCCAGCACCCAGCCGGGCTGGTGGACCCGGCGCAGATCCCGGACAGGAACTCCAGGTTGATCCCGCGCGGCGCGAGCTCGTCGGCGCTGAAGCCGTCCACCGACCCGCGCACCTACCCTTGCCGAACGATCGCACCGAACCCAGCGACGAGCTGCCGCCTCGGCGTGGCCCCAGGGGATGGATCAGGGCCCGAGCGGCGCGGCGAGGCCCGGCATTGGCCACAGGCTGCCGGGCTTCGGTTCGTCAGTCGACCAGGTAGTGGGCTTCGATGTAGGCGACGGTGGAGTCGTATGGCTCTCCCACCGGCTTCAACATGTACCGGCGGAAGACCGCGGCGGTGGCGCGACGGACGCCTCGGTTTCGAGCGTCGGCGTTGTCCCACGATCTGGCGAGGGTGCGGGTGACCACCTGGTCGATCTCCTCGGCCAGGTTCCTCTCCGTGACTGTGAGTCCGGCCGGTGCGTGGTCGTGGATGATCCGGGACAGGACACCCACGTGGTCGTCGTCCAGCACGACGACGGCTTCGTTGGGGTGCTTCTCGGCGTCCACGATGGCGCGAGCGATCCGGAGTGCTTCGGACAGGAACTCCAAGGCGTCCTGAGCGTTTTGGATGATCCGGTCCCGCAGCAGCTTGATCCGCTCCGCGAGGGCGGTGTACTTCGCGGACCCCGGTTCGACGCCGTTTTCGAGGCTGGCCTTGATGTGGTCCAGGATCTCCGCCGCTGACGGTGGCGTCTTGTCCTCGCCGTCGCCCTTGTCGGGATTGGGGCGGACAAGGGCCAGCAGTTCCTTGAGGATGGCGATGCCCTGGGCGTCCAGGACGAGGGGTTCCTCCTGGGAGGCGACCGCGGAGAAGGAATGGACGTGGGCATTGATGATCTCTAGGACCATCGGCCCCAGCTCGCTCAGCCGCTCCTTCCTCTCCTCGTCGGAGGACTTCTTGAACAGGGTCGTGTAGACGGACCCGAACAGCCCGAAGCCGTCCCGGTACTTGGCGACCCGCTTGTCGGTGTTGATGAGCGGATACAGGCGGGCCAGGAGCCGGTAGTCCTTGGTGAACACCTCGGCGGCGCCAGGGTTGGCGTCCAGGAAGACGTTGATGGCTCGCACGGACTCGTATCCGTGGACCGTGAGGTCCAGGCCGTCCACGTCTACGAGAAGGTCCTCGATGCGGGCGAAGGTGGTGCGGAACTCGGCGACCAGTTCGGACAGGTCTGTGACGAACCCGCCACCCTTGCCTGCCTCCGGCGAGGTGGGGTCGATGACGGCCCCCTGGACCTCTTCGGCCAGGCCGATGTAGTCCACGACCACGCCGGAGGTCTTCACGAACCCGTTCGGGGACACCCAGGTGCGGTTAGGGCGGGTGATCGTCTGGAACAGGGTGTGGGCCTTCAGCGGCTTGTCCAGGTAGAGGACGCCCTCGTTGGGGGCGTCGAACCCAGTCATCAGCTTCGCGGTCACCACCAGGAAGCACAGCGGGTCGTCCGGGGTGAGGAATCGCCGCTTCTGCTCCTCTTCCTCGGCCTCCGAGAGCTGGAACGGCCGCATGGCGGAGTCTTCGCTCTTGGAGTCCGAGACGGAGATGTTCACCTCGGCGGCGATCTGGTCATGCTTCCCGACCTCGGTGAGCACCTGTGACGCCTCGAAGCCGGCCAGCAGCTCGTTGATCTCGTCCGTGTACGCTACGGCCAGCTCACGGTTGTAGGCGACGACCTGGGCCTTGAGGCCGTTGCGGTAGGCGCCGGCCAGGTAGTGGTCCACGATGTCCTGGCAGACCGCGTGGATGCGGTCGGGGTTGGCGAACACCGAGGTGAGACGCCCGAACTTGCGGGAGAGGGCCTCACGGTCGGGATCGTCGAGGTCGAAGTCGTCGGCGAACTGGTCGAACTCAGCCTGCAACGCCTGGTCGTCTACCTCGAAGGCGACCGGGTGCGGGTCCAGCATGACCGGGACGGTCGCCCCGTCCAGTAGAGACCGGGACACCGAGTACCGGTGCAACACCCTGCCCGGGTCGGTCTCCTCGCCGAAGAGAGCGAAGGTGTCGGTGGCGAGGTTCCTGACGGGGGTGCCGGTCATGCCGAAGAACTTCGCGTGCGGTAACGCCGCGCGCATCTGCCCGGCCAGGGACTCCGACCTGTCGGACTGGGTGCGGTGTGCCTCGTCGACCAGCACGATGATGTTGCCCCGGGTCGACAGGTTCTTGCCGGCGTCGGCGAACTTGTGGACGGTCGTGGAGATGACGCCGCGCACGTCGTCGGCCAGCAGGGAACGTAACTCCTGGCTGGTGGCGGGCTGGTGGAAGTAGGCGCCCCCCATCGCGGAGGTGAACACCCCGGAGGTCTGCCGGACGAGCTGGGTCCGGTCCGAGAGCAGGATGATCGTGGGCGACTCGGTGCGGGTGTCGGCCAACAGCAGCGAGGCGGCGAACACCATCAGCAGCGTCTTCCCGCTGCCTTGGTGGTGCCAGATCAGACCCTTCTGGCCGCCGGCTCGGACTCGCTCATGGATCAGGTGGGCGGCTTCCATCTGCGGGTAGCGGGGCAGGTACTTCTTGTCCACCCCACCCCCGGAGGTGTCGAACAGGGCGAAGTTGGTGAGCATGTCCAGGACAGTCGCCGGGTTGAGCAGCAGCTCGACGGAGCGCCGCACGTCAGCCTGCCCGGACAGGTTCTCATCGTCGGCAGTAGACCGGAACGGCTGCCACAGGTTCGTGGGCGCCCCGGCGGCACCGAACCGCAGTTTCAGCCCATCGGAGGCGACGGCGAAGACGTTGGGGGTGAAAAACCACGGGTACTCGGTGGCGTACACGTCGTTGATCTCGCGGGCGGCGTCCGCCCAACCGGACTTCGCGGTCGGCGACTTCACCTCGACCACGACCAGGGGCAGGCCGTTGATCCAGTACACGAGGTCGAACCGGCGGGAGGTCTTGCCGGGGACGGTGATGGTCACCTCGTCCGACACGACCAGCGTGTTGGCGTTCGGGTGCTCGAAGTCGATGACCTTCAGGGCGTGCCACACGCCATCGGCGTCCCGGAACTCCTTGCGTCCGCGCAGCAGGTGCAGCACCTGCTCGTTGGCCCGTACCAGGCCGCCCTCCACGGCATTCACAGTGGCGACGATCTCCCCGACCACCGCGTCCACGTCGAACCCGTCGATCACCCCAGGGTTGAACCGGACGATGGCGTCCCGCAGATGACCGGCGACCACCGTCTGCGTCATCTCACGCGGCAACGACCTGCCCGCCGTGAAGTTCCACCCCATCGGGAGGGACCATTGAATCATCAGGTTCTGGAACTCACGCTCCCGAATACCCTTCGCCACGACTCAGCCCTTCAACTCGGACTCGATGTCGATGGTGCGATCCAGCAGTCTCGACAACAGCCCGGCGCGAACCTCGCGGAGCCGGGTGGCCTGCAGTTGGGTTTGGCGGATTGCTTCCACGATCCCTAGGGATGCTTCCGCGATCTCGTGGTGCCCCTTGATGTCCACCACCAGCAGGTTGCTGAGGATCTCGGTGTTGAGGTTCAACATGGTCGTCCCCACCGCGTGAGAGACCAACCACTCGGTGGTCGCTGCGCTGGAAAGAGCTTCCGCGAGGAGTCGTGCTAGCGATGGGTCCTGCGGGCGGAAGCGAATACACCCCGTCCCACACAACCAGCCACCTTGCTCGGCAACGACAAGGGCACGCTTGGAGAGGTCGCCACGTCGCGGAAAGACGACGTCGCCTTCGGCAAGCCTGTGTCGGGAGAGTCTGGCCGCCACGTCGTGGGGCACGCGCTTGATCTTTGCGGTGAGGATCTGGCCGTCCACCAGGTCCTGCGGCATGACGACCGGGACTCCCGACGGATTCTCTGTGTACTCGTGCGCATGGAGCTGGGAACCGAAGGGGCCGATCTGGATGCCCCGTGGTTCTGCGAGGTCAACGAGAGTGGTCTTGTCCTCGACCGATTCAAGCTCCCGCCGGGTTCCCGCCAACAAGGCCCGGAGAGAGGTTACCTCCGCGTCGAGTGCGGTGATCTGGTCGTCGACTGCGTCGAGTATCTCGACGATCCCCGCTTGCACCTCGCGGGGTGGGATCGGGAGTTCGATCTGCAAGAGTTGCTCTGGGTTGAGGCGCTTACGCCGTTGAACTGTCCCGCTCACCCGGTTCTTCATTTCTGCCCACAGTCGCGGTGAGCGGCAGACGTGCCTCATCCAGTCGGGCACCAGTTCTGGGCCAAGCGTGAATGTCGGGAACTCGTTGCTGACGACGAATCCATCGAACTCGGCAGGTACTACGGTGATCGGGCCTTCCCACGCGGTCAGCTTTCGCATCACGACCTGGTCGACGCGCAGCACGTTCATTGCCGAGTACTCTGTGTCTCCGCCGTCGAGTTCGCCTTTAGCGACAAGCCCCTGTCCTGCGTTCAGGACCCCGGCCAGACGGTAGGTGGTTGCAGGCATCATCGGTGTGCGCTGGATGTCGAGGCGCATCACCTCTCCGAGTGGACGAAGCGGATAGCCGTCACTCATCGAAGCCCTCGATCCCTGCGGCGGCGAGGACGGCAAGCATGCGCTGTTCGGTCTTCTGGCGCTCGGCGCGCCGCTGGTGTAGCGGATGGTGAAGGCGAGCAGCTCGGGGGTGGCCTTGGAGGCGGCGAAGATGATGTCGCCCTCGTTCTCGCGGTTCTCGTCG
>NZ_JBEZFH010000126.1:0-21614 GCF_040649355.1 Sphaerisporangium sp. NPDC049002
GGCGCCGCGTCACAAGGTGCCGGCTCGTCAGCTCCCGTCCCCCGTGGGACGAGTCGAAACAGATGAGAGAACGCGAGGGGTCAGGTGCCGACGTAGGCCGCCAGGTGCTCGCCGGTGAGGGTGGAGCGGCCGGCGACGAGGTCGGCGGGGGTGCCCTCGAAGACGATCTGGCCGCCGTCGTGGCCGGCGCCGGGGCCGAGGTCGATGATCCAGTCGGCGTGCGCCATGACCGCCTGGTGGTGCTCGATGACGATGACCGACTTGCCGGACTCGACGAGCCGGTCGAGCAGGCCGAGCAACTGCTCGACGTCGGCGAGGTGGAGGCCGGTGGTCGGCTCGTCGAGGACGTAGACGCCGCCCTTCTCGGCCATGTGCGTGGCCAGCTTGAGCCGCTGCCGCTCGCCGCCGGACAGCGTCGTGAGGGGCTGGCCGAGGCTGAGGTAGCCGAGCCCGACGTCGGCGAGCCGGTGCAGGATCGCGTGCGCGGCCGGTGTGCGCGCCTCGCCGGCGCCGAAGAACTCCTCGGCCTCGGTCACCGACATCGCGAGCACCTCGCTGATGTCACGGCCGCCGAAGTGGTAGTCCAGCACCGATGCCAGGAACCGCTTCCCCTCGCACTCCTCGCAGACGGTGGCGACGCCGGCCATCATCGCCAGGTCGGTGTAGATGACGCCGGCGCCGTTGCAGGTGGGGCAGGCGCCCTCGGAGTTGGCGCTGAACAGCGCCGGCTTCACGCCGTTGGCCTTCGCGAACGCCTTGCGGATCGGGTCGAGCAGTCCGGTGTAGGTCGCCGGGTTGCTCCGTCGCGAGCCGCGGATCGCGCCCTGGTCGACCGACACCACCCCCGCGCCGGCGGGGATCGACCCGCGCACGAGCGAGCTCTTGCCGGACCCGGCGACGCCGGTGACGACCACCAGCACCCCGAGCGGGACGTCGACGTCGACGTTCCGCAGGTTGTTCGCGGTCGCGCCGCGGATCTCCAGCGCGCCGGTGGGCTTGCGCACGGACTTCTTCAACGCGGCCCGGTCGTCGAAGTGGCGGCCGGTGAGGGTGCCGCCGGCCCGCAGCCCTTCGACGGTGCCCTCGAAGCACACGGTGCCGCCCCCCGTGCCGGCGCCGGGGCCGAGGTCGACGACGTGGTCGGCGATCGCGATCGTCTCCGGCTTGTGCTCCACGACGAGCACCGTGTTGCCCTTGTCCCGCAGCCTCAGCAGCAGGTCGTTCATCCGCTGGATGTCATGCGGGTGCAGCCCGATGGTGGGCTCGTCGAAGACGTAGGTGACGTCGGTGAGCGAGGAGCCGAGGTGGCGGATCATCTTGACGCGCTGCGCCTCGCCGCCCGACAGCGTGCCCGAGGGGCGGTCGAGGCTGAGGTAGCCGAGCCCGATCTCGACGAACGAGTCGAGGGTGTGCCGCAGCGTCGCCAGCAGCGGCGCGACCGACGGTTCGTCCAGACCCCGCACCCACTCGGCGAGGTCGCTGATCTGCATCGCGCAGGCGTCGGCGATGTTGATCCCGTTGATCTTCGACGATCGAGCCGCCTCGCTGAGCCGGGTGCCCCCGCAGTCGGGGCAGGCGGTGAACGTCACCGCCCGCTCCACGAAGGCGCGGACGTGCGGCTGCAGCGCGTCGACGTCCTTGGACAGGAACGACTTCTGGATTCTCGGGATCAGACCTTCGTACGTCAGGTTGATGTTGTCGACCTTGATCTTGGTCGGCTCTTTGTGAAGCAAGTCGTGGAGCTCTGTCTTGGTGTACTTGCGGATCGGCTTGTCCGGGTCGAGGAAGCCGGAGCCGGTGAAGATGCGGCCGTACCAGCCGTCGACGGTGTAGCCGGGGATCGTGAGCGCGCCCTCGTTGAGCGACTTGCTGTCGTCGTACAGCTGAGACAGGTCGAGGTCGGTGACCGAGCCCCGGCCTTCGCAGCGCGGGCACATGCCTCCGGTGCGGGTGAAGGTCTGTTTCACGGTCTTGCCGTCACCGCGTTCGACCGTGATCGCACCGCTCGCTCGGACCGAGGCGACGTTGAAGGAGAAGGCGTTGGGCGAGCCGATGTGCGGCTGCCCGAGCCGGCTGAAGACGATCCGCAGCATCGCGTTGGCGTCGGTGGCGGTGCCGACCGTGGAGCGGGGGTCGGCGCCCATCCGCTGCTGGTCGACGATGATCGCCGTGGTCAGCCCCTCCAGCAGGTCGACCTCCGGCCGCGCCAGCGTCGGCATGAAGCCCTGCACGAAGGCGCTGTAGGTCTCGTTGATCAGCCGCTGCGACTCCGCGGCGATCGTGCCGAACACCAGCGAGCTCTTGCCCGAGCCGGAGACCCCGGTGAACACCGTCAGGCGGCGCTTCGGGATCTCGACGCTGACGTCCTTGAGGTTGTTGACCCGCGCGCCCTGCACCCGGATCAGATCGCGGCTGTCGGCGACGTGCGGCGCAGGCGACCGCGGGTCCGTCCTCGTGGCCATGCTCATTGTGTCTCCATCATCTTCTTGGGCGGGCCGCCATCGCGGTTTTCATCTGCGTCGACCGGCTCGATCTTGACCAGCTTCGAGTGGTATGTCGGGACGTCCTCGAAGCCGGTGCGCGCGGCGAACCGGTCACCCCGCTCCTGCGGCGGCGCGTCGATCATGGACGCGTCGCGGGTGTGGCGATGCTCGGTGTCGTGACGACGCTGGGCGCGGGAGCGGGGCCGGCACTCATCGGTCCTGAAGCAGCCCGAGGACGTTGCCATCGGGGTCGGTGACGGTGGCCACCAGCCTGCCGCCACCGACGTCGTGCGCGGGTTCCTTCACGGTGGCCCCGGCAGCGGTCACCTCGGCCAGCTTCGCCTCGATGTCCGGCACGTGCCAGTAGGCCACCGGTGAGGTCATGCTCTGCGGTCCACCGGCCGGCACCAGCCCGATGTGCTGGCCCTCGGCCTCGAAGCCGACGTAGTAGGACCCGTCGAACTGCGGCGCTATGCCGAGCAGGGCGGCGTACACCGCCTTGGCCGTCGCCAGGTCGGAAACGGGATGCAGCACGGTCTTGATTCCCTGGGTGGAAGAGCCGGTCATGGTCACTCCTGAAGTCGTGGGTCTGGTCGGGATTGTCTGGCTTGAGGGCGAACGGGGGGTCGCGAATCGACGGCCCTTTCGCCCCGGGTCGCGGTTTCGCCGTTGGCCGTTCGTCTTAACCGGGCCCAGCCCGCGAGAAAAGGAGGATCACCGGGGCCGTCTCCGGGCGATCGCGATGGAAGGCATGGGAGGCGTCCGGGTCGGTGTGCGGATGAAAGGTGATGTGCATGGTGGTTCAGGCTAGTTGCGGCTCGTTGACCTGCGCTTCTCGATTCCTGATCGGTCTTGTCACCTGTTTGGCGACGCACGACGGGATCCCCTCCGTCGCGCGGGTCGCGTGGCGCCGGTAGGTGCTGGGCGGCACGCCGACCAGCTCGGTGAAGCGCGTGCTGAAGGTGCCCAGCGACGAGCAGCCGACCGCGAAACAGACCTCGGTGACGCTGAGGTCGCCACGACGCAGCAGCGCCATCGCGCGCTCGATGCGCCGCGTCATCAGATACCTGTACGGCGACTCACCGTAGGCGAGCCGGAACTCACGGCTGAGGTGCCCGGCCGACATGTGCGCGCCGCGGGCGAGCGCCTCGACGTCCAGCGGCTGCGCGTACTCTCGGTCGATCCGGTCGCGGACGCGCCGCAGCCGTGCGAGGTCACGCAGGCGCTGCGCCGCGGCGGGGCTGCCGGCCACCTGCGAGATCGCCCCGGTCGCGCCGGAGTCGCCCTGCGCCGCCGGCGTCCCGCCCGACTCCCCGTCCCTGGCCCGGCCTGCTCCGCTCACGTCCTTGACCTGCTCAAAGCCTGAGGTTTCCGCCCACTTGCCCCACGCTAACACGTCTCATCAGTGGTCAATCCACGGCAGGTCAGGCACCGTTCTCGTCCGCTGGGACGGGGACCAGTTCGGCGAGCAGCGCCCGTACCCGGGTGTCGATCTCGTCGCGGATGAGGCGCACCCGCTCAACGCCCTGCCCGGCCGGGTCATCGAGCTGCCAGTCCAGGTAGCGCTTGCCGGGGAAGATCGGGCAGGCGTCGCCACAGCCCATGGTGATGACCACGTCGGCGGCTTGGACGGCGTCGGTGGTGAGGGGTTTGGGGAACGCTTTGGTGAGGTCCAGGCCGAGTTCGTTCATGACGGCGATGACGGCCGGGTTGATGGCCTGGGCGGGCGCGGATCCGGCCGAGCGAACGGTGACCCTGCCGCCGGCGTGGTGGTCGAGCAGGGCGGCGGCCATTTGGGAGCGTCCGGCGTTGTGGACGCAGACGAACAGCACCTCGGGGAGGTCGGACACGAGTGCTCCTTTGGATCAAGACGGCGGCGCGTAGCCGGTCGGCGGTGAGACGGCGGCCAGGGGTGGGCAGATGGGGGCGGCCTCGGGCGCCGTGGCTGAGCGGGTCATCAGAGTCGTGCACCGGCTCGGCGACGGTCGCTGGGGCGAGGGTCCCGGCGTGGCGCGCGGCCGGCGAGCCGCCGGCGCAGCGCGAGGGAGACGTAGACGAGGGCGACCAGGACGGGGACCTCGATCAGCGGGCCGACCACGCCGGCCAGGGCTTGGCCGGAGGTGACGCCGAAGGTGGCGATCGCCACCGCGATGGACAGCTCGAAGTTGTTCCCGGCGGCGGTGAACGCCAGCGTCGCGGTGCGCTCGTAAGCGAGGCCGACCAGGCGTCCCAGGGTGAAGGCGCCCGCCCACATGAGCGCGAAGTAGGCCAGCAACGGCAGCGCGATCCGGGCCACGTCCAGCGGCTTGGAGGTGATGGCGTCACCTTGCAGGGCGAACAGGATCACGATGGTGAACAGCAGTCCCCACAACGCGGCCGGGCCGATCTTCGGCAGGAACCGGGTCTCGTACCATGGCCGGCCTTTGGCCCTCTCCCCCAGACGGCGGGTGAGGTACCCGGCGGCCAGCGGGATGCCCAGGAAGATCAGCACCGAGCGGGCGATGTCCCAACTGGAGATGTCCAGCGCGGCGGTGGACAAGCCGAGCCGGCCCGGCAGCAGGTCGAGGTAGAACCAGCCGAGCACCGCGAACGCGACCACCTGGAAGACGCTGTTGAGCGCGACCAGGACGGCGGCGGCCTCCCGGTCCCCGCACGCCAGGTCGTTCCAGATGACGACCATGGCGATGCACCGGGCCAGCCCGACGATGATCAGGCCGGTGCGGTAGGCGGGCAGGTCCGGCAGGAAGATCCACGCCAGGGCGAACATCAGCGCCGGGCCGGCCACCCAGTTGAGCACCAGCGAGGTGAGGAGCAGCCGCCGGTCACCGGTCACCGTCTCCAGCCGGTCATAGCGGACCTTGGCCAGCACCGGATACATCATCACCAGCAGGCCGAGCGCGATCGGCAGCGAGATGCCATCGACCCGCACGGCGTCCAGGGCCGGTCCCAGGCCGGGGACCGCCCGGCCGGCCACCAGCCCGATCGCCATCGCGGCGGCGATCCACACCGGCAGCAGCCGATCCAGCGTCGGCAACCGGCCGACCACCTCCGTCGCGTCGGTGGCGGCGGTTTGGCGGGTGCCGGTCACGCCATCGCCGTGACGCGCGGCCCCAGGATCGCCGACAGCCGCTCCAGCACGCCCGGGTTCGCCCAGTAGTACACCCACGTGCCGCGCCGCTCACAGTCGATCAGCCCCGCTTGGCGCAGCACCTTCAGATGGTGGCTGATGGTCGGCCCGGTGAGGTCGAAGGCGCCGGTCAGGTCGCACACGCACGCCTCGCCGCCCTCGTGGCAGGCGATCAGCGACAGCAGGCGCAGCCGCACCGGATCGGCGATCGCCTTGAACAACGGTGCCAGCTCCGCGGCCTCGGTGCCGCTCAGCGGCTCGCACACCAAAGGCGCGCAGCACGCCTGCCCGGCCTGGCCGGTCCCGGCCGCTTCGAGGACCGGCAGCAGTTGTTTCGACATACCTCTAAGTTGACAGATTTCTAAGCAGTAGCGCAAGCTGGGGAGACCCGCTGAATAGATGTTCATCTAAACAAGGGCGGTGACGGCCACCGCCCGCTCGCACCCGTGGAGGATCACCATGTCCCGCGTACAGCTCGCCCTGCGCGTCTCCGACCTGGAAGGCTCGATCGCCTTCTACTCCAAGCTGTTCGGCGTCGCGCCGGCCAAGCGCCGCCCCGGCTACGCCAACTTCGCCATCGCCGAGCCTCCGTTGAAGCTGGTCCTGCTTGAGGGCGAGGAGGGCCAGGAGACCCGCATGGATCACCTGGGCGTCGAAGTCGAGGACGGCGACCAGGTCACCGCCGCGACCCGGCGGCTCACCGACGCCGGGCTGGCCACCTTCACCGAGAACGACACGTCCTGCTGCTACGCCCTGCAGGACAAGGTGTGGGTCCGCGGACCCGGCGCCGAGCCATGGGAGGTCTACGTGGTCAAGGCCGACGCCGACACCCTCGGCAAGTCCGCGGCCGCCGATCAGGACCCCGCGGCCGCGTGCGCCTGCGGCCCGGCCCACGGGTGCTGAAGCCGGAGACGACAAGACGGGCCGGATCTCGCCCGTGGTGCGGCGTGTGGTCGCGCCGGGGAAGCAGGAAGGGGGTGATCAGCATGAGAAGACCGGCGACGGCGATCGCGGCGCGGGGGCCGGTGATGCTGGCCAGCAGGCCCCACAGCCCGGTCATGACCGCGACGGTCGCCTTGCTGGTGACCGACCACGCTGAAAGGGTGCGGGCGATCCGGTCCGTCGCCGTCTGGTCGAGCCGGTAGGTGGCGAACACCGGGCTGAACACTCCCATGCAGGTGATCAGTCCGAACTCGACGGCCATGACGAGCACGAGCCCGGCCACGCCGGGCCGGATGGAGGCCAGCCCGAGCGACCAGCACGCGCGCAGTGCCCCGGCGGCGAGCATGACCTTGTGCCGCCCGAACCGTGCGACGAGCGGGCGGGCCAGCCGTGAGCCGATGATGCCGCCGACGCAGGGCAGGCCGAACGCGAGGCCGTACTGCCACGGCGCGAACCCGAGGTCGCTGAGCATGAGGACGGCGAGCAGTGGCGAGGTCGCAAGGATCAGGCCGTTGACCAACACCGTGTTGAAGAACAGGAGACGCAGGGCCGGGTGGGTCAGGATGTACCGCCACCCTTCGAGCAGGTCGCCGGGCCGGAGCCGCCGGCCCGGGCCCACCGGGGGCGCCCGGGGCAGCGGCCGGGGCCGACGCGCTCGTAGCCGAGGAGCCGTCCGGCCAGCTCGGTGTCGAACAGCTTGCGGGGGGTGAAGCCGATCGCACGGATCCCTGCGGCTGAGAGCAGATAACTGACCGCATCGGTCACCACCGTCATCACCGGTCCGAACAGCCCGATCGCGGCCGTGCCGACCGGCGGTCCGAGCACGGCGGCGGTCCAGGTCGTGGACTCGAATCGCCCGTTCGCGACGAGCAGGTCCTCCGGCCGTACGAGCGCCTTCAGATACGCGCCACTGGCCGCGTTGAAGGCGATGTCGGCCGCACCGACGACGACGGACACCACCAGGAGCTGGACGAAACTGAGCAGACCGAGTGCGTACGCGGCAGGGACGGTCATCAGTGCCATGAAACGGGTCAGGTCCATCGCGACCATCACCGGCCTCTTGCGGCGGAACTCCACCCACGGCCCGAGCGGCACCGCCACCGCGGCCCCCACCGCCAGCCCCGCTGCCGCCATCATCGACACCTCGGCCGGCCCGGCGTGCAGCACAAGGATCGCGACCAGGGCGAACGCGTCGAACGCGAGCCGCGTGCCGAACGTGCTGACCGCGTACGCCGCCCACAGCCACCCGAACCGCCGGCCCAGCGGTCTCCTGCCCACCATGCTCAGCGCCCCCTTGATGTCCCACCCGAACAAACCGGCGTTGATCAGGGAGAGCAAAGCAAGCAGCACGACAGCAGGTCAAACAACCAATCTGCGTGCGAGCCACAACCAAGCGTTGTGCACTAAGGTGGATCGGCATGGATCTCGACACCGTCCGGACCTTCGTCGCCGCCGCTGACGCGGGGCAGTTCCAGGAGGCCGCCGCCGACCTGTCGATCACCCAGCAGGCCGTCTCCAAGCGCATCGCGGTGTTGGAGAAGGGCCTTGGGGTACGGCTGTTCACCCGCACCGCGCGCGGCGCCGAGCTCACCATCGATGGGCAGGCGTTCCTGCCCCACGCGCGCGATCTGCTGCGCGTCGCCGAGCGCGCGGTCGCGTCCGTGCGCGCCGGCAGCCGTCCGCTGCGCGTCGACGTGATCAGCTCGCGCGGCGCGGCGTCGGGCCTGATGCGCGACTTCCACCGCGCGCACCCCGGGATCGAGCTCGGCGTGGTGATGCTGTTCGACGTCGAGACGGCCGTCGCCGCCATCCGGTCCGGTGCGATCGACGCGTCCTTCCGCGCCGTCGCCGTGCCCGGCCGGCCCCTTCCCGGGGACATCGAGTCCGTCCGGGTGCTCGACGAGTCGCTCCAGCTCCTCACCGGGCCCGCCCACGCGCTGGCGGGCGCCCGGTCGGTGACCGTCGCTCAGCTCGCCGGGCACCGGATCTGGATGCCCGGCATCGTCCCCGGTACCGAGTGGGCCGCCTACTACGACGACCTGGTCGCCGAGTTCGGCCTCACCATCGAGGCGACCGGCCCCAACTTCGGCTCAGACGCGCTCCTCGACACCATCGCCGACACCCCCGCCCTGGCCACTTTCATGGGTGAGCAGACCCGCCTGGTCTGGCCCGCCGGCCACGGCCTGCGCCGCATCCCGGTGACCGACCCGACGCCCGTCTACCCGCACTCGCTCCTGTGGCACCGCGACAACCCCCACCCGGCGCTGACCACCCTCCGCGCCCACCTCACCGCCACAGCGACCGGCCACGACGCCGGCGGGACCTGGGCGCCGGGCTGGGTGATTCCGCCGCCCTGACGATGATCGAGGCTGTGAACCACCGATTCGGCTCAGATCGCGGTCGCCCCGGCGGTCATGACGCGGCGTCCCAGGTGACCGGGAGGCTCTTGACCCCGTAGATGTCCGCGGTCTCCGGGCGCAGGCCGACCTCATCGGCAGGTACGGCGAGGCGCAGGGTGGGGAAGCGGGTGAGCAGCGCGGGGAAGGCGACCCGCATCTCGACGCGGGCCAGCTGCTGGCCCAGGCACTGGTGGATGCCGTGGCCGAAGGCCAGGTGCCCGCCGTCCTGCCTCCGGAGGTCGAGCACGTGAGGATCGGCGAAGCGCTCGGGGTCACGGTTGGCGGTGTTGTACGACAGGATGACCGCCGTACCGGCCTCGATGGTCCGGCCGCTTAACTCGACGTCCTCAAGCGCCGTTCTCATGAACGTCTTGGCGACGCTCAGATACCGCAGCAGCTCCTCCACGGCCCGGTCGGCGAGCGCGGGATCGGCGCGCAGCGCGCCCTGCTGCGCCGGGTTGCGCAGCAGGGCGAAGGTGCCCAGGGCCAGCATGTTCGCGGTGGTGTCGAGCCCGGCCGCCAGCAGGATCAGGGCGACACCTCGCAGCTCCTCGTCGGTCAGGTCGCTGTCGGTGAGGTCGCTGAGCACGTCGTCGGTGGGGTTCGCGCGCTTGGCGGCCACCAGCTCCGCGAGGTAATCCTGGGTCGCGATGTAGGCCGCCAGCTGGTCCTCGTCGCTCTTCTCCCCGCTGAGGAACGACTCGACCTGCTCCTGGAAGGAGCCCCGGTCCTGGTACGGCACGCCCAGCAGCTCGCAGATCACGATGGCGGGGATGGGCTTGGCGAAGGCGGTCACCAGGTCCGCCGGCGGCCCGGCCTTCTCCATGGCGTCCAGGTGGTCGGCGGTGATCTGCTCGACGCGCTCGGTGAGCAGTCGCATCCGCCGTACGGTGAACTTGCCCACCAGCGGTTTCCGATAGCGCCCGTGCTGTGGCTCGTCCATGAGGATGAACTCGCCGGGCGGCGCCGGAGGGATCTCCATGCCGGTGATGTCGATCAACGGGTGGAGCATGAGCTCCTTGCGCGAGCTGAACCGCGAGTCGGCCAGGACCGACCTGACCAGGTCGTATCCGGTGATCAGCCAGCCGGGTCTTCCGCTGGGGAAGGTGTAGCGGCTGATCGGGCCGTGCTCGCGGGCCTGGATCAGTTCCTTGGGCGGGTCAAAGGGGCAGCCGGGCTGACGCGCGGTCGGCAGCGTTGTGACGATGTGCTCCATGGTCGTTCCTCTCGTTGACCTAGGCTCTACTCGCGATAGTACGTGTCTTCCCCGGCTCGAAAGCGATGTCGAATTCAGAGCCTTCGCCTGGGCTCAGGCGCGGCTCAGCGGGTG
Organism: Sphaerisporangium sp. NPDC049002; assembly: GCF_040649355.1. Taxonomy (NCBI): domain Bacteria; kingdom Bacillati; phylum Actinomycetota; class Actinomycetes; order Streptosporangiales; family Streptosporangiaceae; genus Sphaerisporangium; species Sphaerisporangium sp. NPDC049002. Next base: position 10,282 of record NZ_JBEZFH010000126.1, read on the forward strand.
GACTCGCGGTTGAACAGCTTCTTCGACCAGAGGTAGCCGCCGAGCGCGATGACGACGCACCAGCCGACCGCGATGACGGCGTTGTTCCCGATCGGCGTGCCCATCAGCAGACCGCGCAGGGTCTCGATGAGCGGCGTGAACGGCTGGTACTCGGCGAACCAGCGCAGCACGGTGGGCATCGAGTCGGTCGGGACGAACCCGCTGCCCAGGAACGGGAGCAGCACCAGCGGCAGACCGACGTTGCTCGACGACTCGACGGTCTTGCTGGCCAGGCCGAACGCGACCGAGAGCCAGATGAAGGCGAAGGTCATCATCACCAGGACACCGATGAGGGCGAGCCAGTCGCCGGGCCCCGCCGACGGCCTGAAGCCGATGAGCAGCGCGACGCCGATGACCGCCGCGATGCTGAGCATCGTCTGGATGAGGCTGCCGATGACGTGCCCGGTGAGGACGGACACGCGGGCGATGGCCATGGTGCGGAACCGGTCGACGATGCCCTCGGTCATGTCCATGGCGATCGAGATGGTGGTGCCCTGGACCGCGGCGGTGATCGCCATCAGGATGATCGCGGGGGTGACGTAGTTGACGTACTCCGCACGTCCGCCGGAGACGCCGCCGAGCCCGGCGCCGAGTGTGCCGCCGAAGACGTAGACGAACAGCAGCAGGAAGACGATCGGCATGCCGATGAGCTGCACGGTCATGGACGGGTAGCGCACCATGCGCTTGAGGTTGCGGCGAAGCATCGTCGCCGAGTCGGTCAGGGCGTACGACACAGTGCTCATCGTGCGGTCACCTTCTCCTTGTCGCCGGTGAGAGCGAGGAAGACGTCGTCGAGGTCGGGGGTGTGCACGCTCAGCGAGCCGACCTCGACCGCGTTCTGGTCAAGCCGGTCGAGCAGCGCCTTCAGCGAACTGAGGCTGCCGTCGTGCGGTACGCGCAGGGCGAGTGTGTCGCTGTCGCGGGAGACCTGGCCCACGGCGCGCGCGGCGGATTCGAGGTCGCGCTCGTCGGCGAACCGCAGCAGGACGTGGCCGCCGGGAACGCGCCGCTTGAGCTCGTCCGCGGTGCCCTCGGCGACGATCTTCCCGTGGTCGAGCACCGCGATCCGGTCGGCGAGCTCGTCGGCCTCCTCCAGGTACTGGGTGGTGAGGAAGATGGTGACGCCGCCCGCCACGAGCTCCCGTACGATCTGCCACATGGCGCGGCGGCTGCGCGGGTCCAGCCCGGTTGTCGGCTCGTCGAGGAAGATCACCTGCGGTGAGCCGACCAGCGTCATCGCGAGGTCGAGCCGCCGCCGCATCCCGCCGGAGTAGGTCCCCGCCGTCTTCTTGGCCGCGTCGGCGAGGTCGAACTGTTCGAGCAGCTGGGCGGTCCTGCGTGTGCCCGCCTTACGGCCGAGGTGGTGCAGATCCGCCATCAGGGTCAGGTTCTCCTGGCCGGTCAGCAGGTCGTCGACCGCCGAGAACTGACCGGTGACGCCGATCGCGGCACGCACCGCGTCCGGCTCGGTGGACAGGTCGTGACCCGCGATCCGCGCGCTGCCCCCGTCGGCGCGGATCAGGGTGGACAAGATCTTGACTGTGGTGGTCTTGCCGGCGCCGTTGGCGCCGAGCAACGAGAAGACGGTGCCACGCGGGACGTTCAGGTCGACGCCGTCGAGCACGACGTGGTCACCGTACGAGCGGCGCAGTCCGGTCGCCGTGATCGCGGATGGGGATGGCATGGTCATGAGAACCCTTCGGGATCTGGTCAGGAACGGCGGACGGTGATGTCGCCGAACGAGGTGTGCGCGCGGACTTCGACGGTCCGCTCGGCCTTCTCCGGTGCTCCGCTGAGACCGTCCAGCGCGTTCTCCACCCGCCCATGCGAGGTGTTCAGGTCGAGCCATGCGGCGGTGCCGGCGGCGACACCGACTTCGAGGTTGCCGGTCGCGGTGTGCAGCGTGACGGTGTCGCGCGTGACCTGGCCGACGCGAATGGTTCCGTTGGAGGTCTTGGCTTCCACCATGGCGTCGGCCCGGTCGACGGAGATGTCGCCGTTGGCCGAGCGCACCCGCAGTTCGCCGGCGATGGTGCCGATGTCGGTGTTGCCGTTGGAGTTCTTGATGACGGCGGTGCCGCCGATCTCGCCGATGCGCACGCGCCCGGTGCCGGTGGAGACGTCGGCGTCGCCCGCGACCGTTTCGACGGTGATGTCGCCACCCGAGGTGCCCAGTCGAAGCGGTCCGGTCCGGTCGAGGCGGAAGTGCCCGACCGACGCCTTGATCCGGCACTCCCCCAGCGTGCCGGCGCCGCGCAGGTCCGCCACCGACAGGTCCGCGTGCACGTGCGAGCCGGTGGGAAGTTCGATCAGCACGTCGACCGACCTGGTCTTCTTGGAGAAGTCGAGCATGCGGGCCTTCGGCCCACGGACCGTCAACGTGCCGTTGGCGTACTCCACGCGCGTCTTCTGCGCGGCGTCCACATCGGACTCGTCCGACTCGTCGCTCGGCCGTACCTCCACGACGGTGTCGGTCCGGTCGCTCGCGATGATCCGCACGTCGCCGACGGAGAGCTCGATCGTGGCGGAAATCGGTTCGGGCGTGGCGAAAACAGGCATGGCTATCCCCTCAGAATGGGTCAGAAGAGCATCTCCGCTGGTGGGAGATGTGCGGAGAACGTGGGTGTGGGTGTCGGTGCGGGCTAGCGAGCCCAGCCGGTGTAACGCTGCGCGCCACGCTTGCCGCGCCGGTCGGAGCCCTGGTCGCTCTCCGGGGCACGCAATGCGGTCGAGGCGGCCCGCACCAGCCAGGCGTTGAGCGAGCGGCCTTCCTTGCCCGCCGCCTCCTCGATCGCGGCCTTGAGCTGTTCCGGGAGGCGGACGTTGATCCGTGCCAGTGGGCCGTCCTCGAAGCTCGCCGCGGCGTCGTCAGCTAGCGCCGCGCCCAGATCCGGGGTGCCCTCGAATGCCTGCTCCGGCTGCCGAAGCGTCACGACGAAGTCCGGGTCACGTCCACGCAGGCGCACCTGGACCGAACCTGGAGCCAGGTCTCGGGTGATCTCGTCGGCGGCGGCCGACAACGCCTCAAGCAGGGTGAGCCGGATCGCCGACTCCATCGACACGGTCAACCGCTCGATCAGCACACTGGCGTCACCATCGCCGGTCTCGACGGCGGTCAGCAGCTCGCGACCGAGGGAGGCCACATACGGGGTCAGGTCCATGGCATCACTATGGCACATAGTGATGCCATCATCAAGCCATATTGGCTCAGATTGGCACCACTCTGGCTCAGGATGAATGCTCGGGCGATCCCGGACGACAGTCCGACTCCGGAACTCGCACGCCGGAGGGGTGCGCTCGTCGCGCCGAACCCGCGCGTAGGCCTCCCAGCGCACCGGCAAGTGCTGGTGATCACTTGCCCGCGGCCACGGCCTTCAGCTCGTCGAGAGACTCCCGGATGAGCCGGCAGAAGTCCCGCGTGTTGGATTCGCTGATCCAGCGTTCGAACGCGATCTTGAAGACGGCGACCCCCGCCTCGGCGGTCAGGCTCGCGGCCGGTTCTGTGACGCCGCGCAGGCGCAACGTGTCGGCGAGTGCCGCGGACAAGGACGCGAGCTTGACCAGCTCGCGTTCCTGGAGCTCGGCGTTGGCGGCGATGACGGCCTGACGGCGCCGGGACAGTTCACGGCGGTCCTGGAACAGCGCGGCGACGGCTTCGAGGACCGTGGCCATCGCGTCGATCGGCGCCGCGGATTCAGGAGTGCCGGCGAGAGTGCTCACGAAGAACTCCTCCAGAGGGCTCGCGCCAGGGAACAGGACCTCGCGCTTGTCGGCGAAGTGCCGGAAGAACGTTCGCTCCGTGAGCCCCGCCCGCTTGGCGATCTCCGCCACGGTGGTCTGTTCGAACCCGCGCTCGCTGTAGAGCTCCAGCGCCGCCTGTTCGAGGCGCCCGCGCGCGTTCGGCTCCCATCGCATGCCGCGATCATACGTGATGGCAGGGACTGACATCGGGTGCTAGGTTGATGACAGGAACTGACATCGGCTGGTCCTCGCGCGACCCCCGCACCGGCGACGGCCGACTACCAGGAGGTTTCCCATGCGTGTTTTCGTTACCGGCGCGTCCGGCTGGATCGGCTCCGCGCTCGTCCCCGAGCTCATCGGCGCGGGCCATCAGGTCGTCGGGCTCGCCCGCTCAGATGCCTCGGCCGCGGCCCTGACCTCGGCCGGGGCCGAGGTGCATCGCGGCACCCTCGACGATCTCGGCAGCCTGCGGAACGCGGCTGCCGCGTCGGATGGCGTGATCCACCTCGCGTTCAAGCACGACATCGCCTTCTCGGGGGACTTCCAGGGCGCCGCCGATGCGGATCGCCGCGCCGTCGAGACGTTCGGCGAGGCGCTCGCGGGGTCTGACCGACCGCTCGTCATCGCCTCCGGGACGGGCGGGGTCGCACCCGGGCGCGTGGCGACCGAACGCGACGGGCACGGGCCCGACCCGGCTGTGGCCGCTCAGGGCGGCGGCCCGGGGACCCGGTCGGCCACCGCCGAGTTGGCGCTCTCCCTCGCTTCCCGCGGCGTGCGCTCGTCGATCGTGCGACTCCCCCCGACCAATTACGGCGAAGGAGATCCCGGCTTCATGGCGACCCTGGTCGGCATCGCCCGCGACAGGGGCGTCTCCGGCTACATCGGCGACGGGACCAACCGCTGGCCCGCCGTGCACCGACTCGATTCCGCGCACCTGTTCCGCCTCGCGCTGGACAAGGCCCCCGCGGGATCGACGCTGCACGGCGTCGCGGACGAGGGCGTGCCCATCCGCGACATCGCCGAGGTCATCGGCCGCCATCTGAACCTGCCAGTTGTCTCCATCTCTCCCACCGACGCAGGCGAGCACTTCGCCTGGCTGGCCGGCTTCCTCGCGGCTGACGTCCCGGCCTCCAGCGCGCTGACCCGCGAACTGGTGGGGTGGCAGCCGACGCGTCCGGGGCTCCTCGACGACCTCGGCAAGGGCCATTACTTCCACAACCCCTCCACGTGATCGACCGCACCGGAATCAGGGCCGGCTCCGCACCCGCAGGGAGAGAGTTCTCGGCGCTGTGGGACACCCACCACGTCGCCGTACGCCGCACCGACGTCAAACGCTTCCTGCACCCGGTCGTCGGCCTCCAGGATCTGACCCACGGCTGAACCGCTCCGCGGCCATGTGGCCTTGACCAGCGCGGTCCCAAGCCGCACGAGAACCCCCGGGTAATATCTGTCATGCGAGCCAGTGACATTCCTTCTGGTCATGAGGGGCTGACGGGTGAACAGCGCAAGTGATCCTCAAGCCGATATCCGGGCTCGGCTCCAGCGGCACTGGGAGGCCTCCGAACGCGGGGACGTCGACGCTGAGCACGCGATCTACGCTGCAGACGCGATCCTGGACTACCCGCAGTCGGGCGAACGCTTCAGAGGCCGGTCAAGGATCCAAGCGCAACGCGGCGGACACCCGGCCGAACGCCACTTCACCATCCGCCGGATCCTGGGCGGCGGCGACCTTTGGGTGAGCGAGTGCGTGATCACCTATGACGGCGTGCCCACCTACTCGCTCAGCGTCATGGAGATCACCGATGGCCTCGTGACGCACGAGACCCAGTACTTCGCCGACCCCTTCCCCGCGCCTCCCGGGCGCGCCGCGCTAGCTGAGCCGCTTCCGGTCCGCGACCAACAAGCCGATTGAGCTGTCGGGTCGATGAGCGACATCGACCGGACGGCGCCGCATTTCCATGGAGACGCCGGCGTTGATGAGTCCGGTGGCATGAGCGTGGCGGAGCGGGGAGGCTCCGCGTCAGGCCGGGCCGAGGACGCAGAACGCGTTGCCTTCCGGGTCGGCCAGAACCGTCCACGGGAGGTCGCCTTGGCCCACATCGGCGGGCGTCGCGCCGAGCTCCTTCAGGCGCGCGACCAACTCCGCGTGATGGGTCGCAGAAGTGGTGGCGAGTTCGATGTGCACGCGGTCTTTCACTGTTTCGGGGTCCGGGACGGCGATGACGTCGACGCAGACGGCGTCGGGGGCCGGCCAGGCGGAACCCAGGGGCCTAACGCTGGTCGCACCGGGTTCTCCGCTGAAAACACCCCAGCCGAGCGCCTCCGCCCAGAACCGGCCGAGCGCCGAGTCATCCCGGGCTTTGACGTTCACCTGGACAAGTCGCAGCGCCATGCCGCCAACCCTATAGACGAAGGGATGAACTGACAGTCGAGACCGCCGACTCCGGCCGGGCGGCCGGACTCCGACCACGACCGGCTACGCCGGGTCTGGGGACTGGAGTTTGCGGCGCAGGTCGGCGGCCTGTGGATGGCCGAGGTCGCGGAAGATCTCGTACGCCTCCAGCCAGCGCTCGCGGGCCGTGCGCGGGTCGCCGGTCGCCTCGCTCGCGTCGCCGAGATGCCCGAGAAGCTGGGCCCGCAACCCGGCGCTGTTCATCATGCCGGCCAGCCGGAGTCCTCGCTCGTAGTGCCGGATCGCGGTCTCCGGGTCGCCCAGCCGCTGGTGGAGCAGGCCCAGCGTGTCCAGGGTGACCACCTCGTTGGCCCGGTCGCCCGCCCGTTGCTGCAACTCCAGCGCTCGCACGTGGAACGGCAGCGCCTCCTGGTAGGCGCCGAGCTCGGAGTGGTACCAGCCCACCGCGAGGCTGGCCTTGCCCGCCCAGAGCGGGTCGTCGAGCTCGTCGAAGAGCGACAACGCCTGCTCGGCCTGGTCGAGCGCACGCTCGCCGTCGCCTTGGAGCCAGTGCACATACGACAGCACGAAGCGGCTCTCGGCCTCGCCCGCCCGGTCTCCGGCGGCGAGGCTCAGTTCGAGCGCCTGCCGCATGTGGGCGTGCGCGTCGTCGAACCGGTCGAGCCGGCCGTTCACCGCGCTAAGGAAGCGGTGCGCGTGCGCCGCCGCCGGCTGGTCGGTCAGAGCGGTCGCCGCGCGCAGCGCCACCGCCCACGCAGCCCCCTCGTCATGCCAGCGCCGCCGGTCGTTCAGGACTGTGTCCAGCGCCCAGCTCAGCTGCCAGGCGTGCCGGTGCATGCCCTCGGCCTCCGCCTGCCGCAGCGCGGTCAGCAGCACCGCGTGCTCGGTCTCCAGCCATTCCAGGGCGGCCGGGACGTCGAACACGCGTTTCGGCTCGGCCCCGTCGGCGGGCGTGCCGAGGGACATCGGGATGGGCGCCCGCACCGGATTCAGCACCAGCTCGGCGTGGTAGGCGGTGTGGGTGTAGTGGTCGAGCAGCCGGGTCAGCGCCGCCTGCCGCTCGGTCTCGGACTCATCGGCCCGGGCGCGCTCGCCGGCGTAGACGTGCAGCAGGTCGTGCATCCGGTAGCGGCCGGGCGCGTACTCGGTGACCAGGCTGGCGTGGGCCAGCTCGGCCAGTGTCCGCCGGACCTCCGGCAGCGCCCGGCCGGCCAGCGCGGCCGCGGCCGTCACCGCGAGGTCGGCGCCCGCGACGAGCCCGAGCAGCCGGAACAGCCGCGCGGCCTCCGGGCCCAGCGCGTCGTAGGACCAGGAGAACACGGCGCCGATGTCGAGGGCCGCGAGCCGGCCGCCCGGGTGACGCAGCTCCGCGGCGATCATCGCGGGCGGGAACCCGGTGAGCCGCGCCCGCGCACCGACCAGCGCCAACGCCAGCGGGAGCCGTCCGCAGGCGGTCGCGATCGCGGCCACGGCCTCACCGTCACCGTCCCCGGCCCCCGGGTGCGATCGGCCGCCGGTGCCGAGCCGGTGGCCGAGCAGCTCTACCGCCTCCTCGATGCCCGGGACGTCCAGCGTCAGCGCGTCGGCACCGGTCTCGGCGACCAGGGCGGTGAGCTGCCGGCGGCTGGTCACGACCGTACGGGCGTCCGGGCCGGCGGGCAGCAGCGGCCGGACCTGGTCGGCGTCGCGGGCGTTGTCGAGCACGACCAGCAGGCGGCGGCCTGCGGACCGGCTGCGGTAGAGCGCCACCTGCGCCTCGAAGCCGGGTGGGATGCGGTCGGGCGGCAGCCCGAGAGCGTCCAGGAATCCGCGGATCACCTCGGCCGGATCGGCCGCGGCGTGGCGGGAGAAACCGCGCAGGTCCACATACAGCCGGCCGTCCGGGAAGCGCGGCGCGACCTGGCGGGACCAGTGCACGGCCAGTGAGGTCTTGCCCACGCCTGCGGGGCCGGAGACCGTGACCACCGCGGCCGTGGCCGAGTCGAGCGCGCGCAGCGCCTCGGTCCGGCCGGTGAATCCGTCGACGCCGGCGGGTAACTGCGAGGGCACCGGCGCGAGTCCCGTGTCCGGCCGCGCGGGGACCGGCGACCGTCCGGCGTCCGGTTGCGCGGCGAGCTGGAAGGCGGCCCGGTCCGACGGGGACAGTTTCAGCGTTTCGGCGAGTACCCGGACGGTGCTGGACCGGGGCACCGCGACGCGGCCGGACTCGATCTCGCGGATCTGCCGCTCGCTGACGCCGGACAACGCGGCCAGCTCCTCCTGCGTGAGCAGTGCCCGAACCCGGAAGTCACGCAGCACCTCGCCGAACATCGATCCCCTTCCCGCCGGGCCACGGTACCTGATCTTGTCCGCGCCGCCCGCAGCTTAACCGCCGCTCAACCGCCGGTCGAGCGCCTGCCGCTCGGACCGCCGCGGCTGGTTCGCTGGAGGGGCCTCACCGGTCCTGCCACATCCCGGCAGAACCATGCTCGACATCTGGGTCGCGGCTGCCCCGGTGAAGCACTGAGTGCCGGCAACCGTCCTGGCCACCGCGAACGAGGGGAAACTCCAATGCGAACACGACGACTCACGACGGTCCTGACGCTGTTGCTGGCGATCTCCACCGCCTCGCCCGGGGTCGCCGGCGCGGAGTCCGACGCGGTCACCACTCTCGGTCAGTGCAATTTCGGCTGTTCCGAAACGTGGAACCAATCGCAGACCAGTGTGTACATCGCGCGTAACTGGTGCTGGGGCGACAGCGCGCCCAAGGCCGACAACGCCATCTGGAACTGCAAGTCTGACAACGTCGACCAAGGGTTCATGTGGATCTACGCGGGCGACAACAGCCCGTCCGGGCAGGACTGGGACACCTTCCGCGTGGATGCCGGCTGGTGCTACGCCGTGTCGATGTTCACCTTCCCCGGCCCGAGCCAGGGGGACCGCATCTACGACCGCCGGGGACTTGGCGGCCTATGGATCAAGGTCTCCAACAATCAGCGAGCCGTGGTGACACACCAGAGCCAGAGCAGCTGCTGACCTCAGGGGGAACCGGCCGGCCTCGGCTCGCCCCAAGCCGGCCGAACACAGCGCGTACCCGAACTGCGGACTCGTGAACAGAAACGCGTACGGCGGCCGGACACCGCACAAGCCGGGGATACCGGCCGCCGTACGCGATCAAGGCGGCGGATCACAGGGCATCCCCTATTCCGACCCGTGAAACCGTGGCGAACCGCTGGTGGTCTCGCGCTTTGGCGGTCAGGACGGCTGAACTTCGTCGAAGAAGGCGAGGGCTTGGGTGGGGTCTGGGCTCACGAGGCGTTCCAGACCGGCCGTCGTGATCTTCGCCCACCTGCCTGCCCGTGCCCACATCTGTACCTCGAAGGCGCGGACGGCCTCGTCCAGATCGCCGGGGGCGGCGGCGACGGACTCGGCGCCTTCCAGCATCGCGAGGTTCGCGCCCACCCCCAATGGGGGCATCAGGTGGGCGGCGTCGCCCAGTAGCGTCACCCCGGGGACCTGGGCCCAGGTGTGGGACACGGGCAGGACGTGGAGGGGGCGGTGGACGAAAGCGGTTCCGTGGCGGAGGAGGTCGAGGACGGGAGCGGCCCAGCCGTCGAACAGAGCCAGCAGGCTTGATCGCACGGCCTCGGCGTCGGCCAGGTCCAGGGCCGCGCGCCGGTTCAGGTTCGTGTGCCAGTCCAGCGGCGCGCGGAACTGGGCGTACACCTTGATGTGGCCGCCGCTGTTGCGCTGGGCGACGAGGGCGCGGTTCACACCGTACACAGCCATGGAACCGTCGCCGATCATCCGGGCGAGGTCGGGGTGGCGGGTGTCGACGTCGTCCAGGGAGGTCTCGACCGAGGTGACGCCGGTGTAGTGCGGCGTCGCGGACGAGATCGCCGGGCGTACCCGGGACCAGGCGCCGTCCGCGCCGATCACGAGGTCGAACGTCTCCTGTCGCCCGTCCGCGAAACGTACCAGCACGCCGTCCCGGGTCCCCGGCACTACCACCGTCACGCCCCGCCCCCACTGAACGTCGAGGGGGCCGAGCCAAGGCCGTGTACGACGGCACGGAGGTGGACGCCGAGGCGTCCTTCGCGACCGGCCTGGACTGGGTCCTGGACGCCGTGGCCGCCAAACTCGCCCGCCCGCCGGCGTGACGTTCAAGATCGCCGTGTAGCTGTACTCGCACGGCAAGGGGACGGCCGGGCTCGAAGTAACTTGTGGGAAGTCTTCTTCTCGTGAGTTTCACAGGACGATCGACACGCAACGGATCATCTTTTCTGATTTTTAATTTCTGGAAATTAAAATCTGTTAGAGTCCGGCTGTGGCGGTGAAGGCGAGAAGTGGCGGGCAAGGCTCGCGCGGCGATGCCCTGGAGGACGCGACCGAGGAAGCCGGGGCGGCGGGAGTGACGCCGTGCAAGCACTGCGGCGCGGCGATCGAGCGGCGGGCCGGCCGCGGCCGGCCCAAGGAGTACTGCCCGCAGAACGACTGCCAGGCGGCGGCCAAACGGGCACGCGAGCTGCGCCGCGCCACCCCCGGCCTCGAAGGCACACTCGCCCGCGCCGAAGACCTGTACGACCGGATGGAAAAGGGCCTGGCGGCGGCCATCGCCCCGCTGGCGCAGGTGCTGGCCGACGAGCTCAGCCCGGCCGGGGTCGAGGCCAAGCTCAGCGCGGTCCAGGCCGAGGCGCACACCCGCGTGGCCATCGCCCGCACCGAGCGAGAGCAGGCCTTCGAGCAGGTACGGCTGGCACGCGAGGCCACCGAGCACGCGCGCAGGCAACGCGAGAGCATGCGCGAGCAGGTACGCGAGGCACTCGCCGAGCGCGACACCGCCCTGTCGGACGCCGAGAACGCACGCGAGCAGGCACTGGCGGCCCTCCGGGAGGCGGCCACCACCGAGCGACACGCCAAGCAGGCGGCCGAGGAGGCCAACCGGCGCGCCATCACAGCCGAAACCGCCCGCGACCAGGCCGTACGCGAGATGACCGAGAAGGTCGAGGCCGCCGGCGCAGAGGCGAAGAACGCGCGCGCCGAGGCCCAGCAGGCCCGGCAGGCCGCCGAGCAGGCGTCAGCCGAGCGGGACGCGGCGCGAACCGAGGCCGAGCTGGCCCGCCGCGCCCGGGTGGAGGCCGAGCAGGCCGCCGCCGGAGCG
>NZ_JBEZFH010000127.1:0-21261 GCF_040649355.1 Sphaerisporangium sp. NPDC049002
TCCGGGGCGACTTCAACGGGGACGGCTGCGCCGACCTCGCGATCGGCACGACGGCGGCGTGCGACGGCACGACGGCGGCGTGCGACGGCACGACGGCGGCCACGGCATGGGCGGGTGAGGCGGCGTGGGCGGGCGAGGCGTGGACGGCGGGGACGATCACCAGGGTCGCGGTGGCGAGCAGGCGGGACGCGCGCGAGGCACTCATACTCCGGATCGTCTCCCCCGATCCGGACATCCGGCCCACCGCAGCGTGAAGTTCCCGCGTCGGCGACCTGAACGGGACATCGTGAACGACGCCGCAGGTCGTGAAGCGTTCACCGGCGATAGTCAGGCATCGTCAGCCCGGACGGTCATCGGCTCCCAGGGGTCGGCAGGGCGAAGGCGACGGCCTTGCCGGCCGTACCCCCCACGGACATCGTGGTGGGATAGGCGTAGCAGTGGCCCCCGGAGAGCGTGTGGGCGAGGAACAGCCCGCGCCCGCTCTCGGCGAACGGCCCGAGGTCGACCTCCTCGGCCGTGTGCAGGTAGGCCAGCATGGCCGGGATCTCGCCCAGCTCCTGACGGCCGTCCACCATCTCGCACCACATCGGGATGCCGCTCAGGCAGTGGATGCGAAGCTCGTACGGGCCGCACGCGTGCTTCTCCGCGTTGGCGGCCAGCTCCGCGACGATGATCTCGGCGTCGCCGATCGCGTCCGGGGTGACCCCCGCTCCCGCCAGCGCGTCGCGCACGGCCGCACGGGCGCCGCGTGAGGCGGAGCCCGCCCGCAGCCTCGTGACGAGTACGCGGAAGGTGTCCTGGCAGGGGACGCGTGGCTCGTCGCCGGGCCGGCGATCTGCCGCGAGGACCCCGGTGTGGTGGAGAGCCTCCTTTGGGACGGGCTGCTCGGCGCGCATGAGCTGATCACTCCTTGTTGATACTGGACCGATGAGCAGTCGGAGGAAGCGCGCGGTGATCCCCCCGGGGTGTGAATTCCAGGGTGAGGGAAGTTTGCGCTGGGTGGTAAGACGTGCCACCGATACCCATCCCAGGTCTACCGGCGATTGGCCAAACCGATCTGCCCGGGTGATAGGTGCGACCGTTATTCCCTCGGGGACCCCCTGGGACCTGGGTTAATTGAGCGGTCAGCGGACTGGCGGTCGGAAGGTCAGCATGAACGTCACGCATGTGAGCGAGCAGGCGATCAGCTTCGCCATCTGGGAACGACCCCAGATGCGCCAGGCCCTCGCCGTGCGCGACATCGCCACGGTGTACCTGCTCCTTCAGCGCGTCGGGGTGTCCCAGCGCAGGATCGCGGCGCTGACGGGCCAGTCCCAGTCCGAGATCTCCGAGATCCTCAACGGGCGCCAGGTCATGGCGTACGACGTGCTCGTGCGCATCGCCGACGGCCTCGGCGTCCCGCGCGGGTACATGGGGCTGGCCTACGACGACGCGTCCCAGGCCATGGCGGGCCCGCTCGCCGGCTTCCAGGACGACGCCGACGAGGACGAGCAGGTCCGCCGGCTGCTGGCCCACGCCGCCCAGGTCACCATCGGCGCGGCGGTGGCGACGGTGGACGAGTGGCGCCAGCCGCTGGCGCGCGTCGACACGCCCGTCCCGGCCAAGATCGGGGACGCGGAGGTCGAGCAGGTCGAGACCGTCACCCAGTCGCTCCGCGCGCTCGACTACCGCTACGGCGGCGGCGTCTGCCGGGACGCGGTGGTGGCCCAGCTCGCCTGGTCGCAGCACCTCCTGCAGGCCACGTGCACGGAGAAGGTCGGGCGCCGGCTCCACCGCGCGCTCGCCGACCAGCACAACCTGGCCGGCTGGACCTCCTTCGACGTCGGCCTGTACGGCGCCGCGCGCAGGCACCTCGCTCGCGCCCTGGAACAGGCCAAGCACGCCAAGGACCCGTCGCTGGCGGCCAACATCCTCTACCGGATGGGGCGCGTCCACCTGCACCTCGACCGCGTGGAGGACGCGTTGCGGTTCTTCCAGCTCGGCCAGATCTGCGCGCAGGACGCGAGCTGCGAGCTCACCGTCGCCATGCTGTGCGCGAACGAGGCCTGGGCGTACGCCCTGCTGGGGGACGAGCGGCTCGCCATGAAGTCCATCAGCCGGGCTCGCGACGAGTACGCCCGGGCCGACCGCGACACGGCGCCGGCCTGGGTGCGGTTCTTCGGGGACGCCGACATCGCGGCGGCGAGCGGCATGACGCACGCCAGCCTCGCGCAGACCCACCCCGGCCACCTCCCGAAGGCGGCCGAACTTCTTTCCAACAGCGTACGGAACCGAGATCAGAACATGGCACGAAGCAAGGTGTTCGAGTTGATAGGACTGGCGACGGTTCAGCTCCGGCTGGGCGAGGTCGAGGAGGGGCTGGAGAACGGGAACGAGGCCGTCACACTGGTGGCCCAGATCAGGTCGGTGCGGACCATCGACCGCCTGGCCCCGCTGAGGGACGCGGCGGCGGAGCGACGGCACGAGTCGGGCGCGCGTGAGCTATGCCGGCGGATCAAGGGCCTGCAGATCGTATGAGCATCACGACCGTAGATCCATCCGGCGGGCTGACCCGCGAGAACCTCCGCTCACTCCTCGCCGCGGTCTGCGCCGAGACGGGACTGGATCCCCGGCGGGCCGAGCTGATCAAGTTCACCAACAACGCCGTGTTCCGGCTGCGTACGGCCCCGGTGGTCGTGCGCATCGCCGGCTCCACCGCCGCACGCGAGCGGGCGGAGACCGTGGTGCGCGTCGCCCGGTGGCTGGCCGGCCACGGTTTCCCGGCGGTGCGGCTCCTCGCGGGGGTGGAGCAGCCCATCCAGCTGTACGGGCAGATGATCACTCTGTGGGAGCACATCCCCGAGACGGGGATCCGGCCGGACGGCGCCGATCTCGCCATCCTGCTCAAGCGCCTGCACCGGCTTCCCGGCCCGCCCGCCGACCTGCCGCTCTGGCGTCCGATGGAGGAGGTCCGCCAGCGCCTGGCCGAGCCGGAGGACCTCGACCCCGGCGACCACGCGTTCCTGCTGGGGGTGTGCGACGAGGTCGAGGAGCAGCTCGCGGGGCTGCGCTTCACGCTGCCGCAGGGTGTCATCCACGGGGACGCGTTCATCGGCAACCTCATCGCGGGCCCCCGCGGCCCGGTGCTGTGCGACTTCGACGGCACGACCATCGGGCCGCGCGAGTGGGACCTCGCCCCCGTCGCGGTCGGGCGGCTCCGTCTCGACTACGTGACCGACGACCACGCGATGCTGGCCAAGCACTACGGCGTGGACGTCATCGAGTGGGACGGGTTCCCGGTGCTGCGCCGTCTTCGGGAGCTGAAGCTGGTCACCAGCGTGCTGCCCATCCTCCGCAGCAACCCCGGCATCCGCCCTCAGTGGGAACACCGCATGCGGACCTTCAGGGCGGGCGATCTCACCACCCGATGGCAGCCGTACCGCTGACGGCTGCGGCGGGCTCGGGTGAGCGTCGCGAAGCACGGGCGGGGGCGGCGAGGGCCGTGCCAGGATGAGAACGTGACGACGGCCACGCAGACGGGCATCGACCTGGCGGATCTGGCGTTCTGGCGCAGGTCGCCCCAGGAGCGCGACCACGATTTCGCGCGGCTCAGGAAGCTCGGCCACCCGGTGTTCTTCGCTGAGCGCCGGGTGCCGCTGCTCCGCTCGGGCAAGGGGTTCCACGCCCTGGTGCGGCACGCGGACGTGGTCGAGGCCAGCCGCAACGCCAAGGTCTTCTCCAGCGGACCCGCGGTGACCAACCCCGAGCCGCCGGGCTGGGTGAAGCACGTGTTCGGCGACTCGATGGTCAACCTCGACGACCCCCGCCACGCCCGCCTCCGCCGGATCGTGTCCCGCGCGTTCTCGCCCAAGATGCTCGGCAAGCTCGACGACGACATCGTGAAGGCCGCCGGGCGCATCGTCGACGACGTGGTCAAGGAGGGGCCGCGTGACTTCGTCGCGCAGGTCGCGGCCCGGCTGCCCATCCACGTCATCTGCGACATGGTGGGCGTTCCCGACGACATCCGGGCCAAGGTCCACCAGCACGTCGACGTCTCCACCGCGTACACCGGGGTGCGCATGAGCCTCCCGCGTACGGTGGCGATGGCGGGCCGCAACATGGCGGCGCTGCTCGCCCTGCAACGCCTGGTGATCAGGCTGGGCCGCGAGCGGGAGAAGAACCCCTCCGACGACCTGGTCTCCGCGCTGGTCAACGCCAACGTCGACGGCGAGCGGCTGACGCCGGCCGAGCTCGGCTCGTTCTTCACCCTGCTGCTGGTCGCGGGCAACGAGACCGCCCGCAACACGATGGCCCACGGGCTCAAGCTGCTCACCGACAACCCCGCCCAGCGTGAGCGGCTCACCGGCGACTTCGACGGCCACATCGGCGGAGCGATCGAGGAGACCGTGCGCCACGTCTCGCCGATCATGCAGTTCCGGCGCACGGTCACCGAGGAGTACGAGATCCGGGGGGTGCGGCTCGCGCCCGGCGACAAGGTGGTGCTGTTCTACGGTTCGGCCAACCGCGACGAGGACGTCTTCGACGACCCCGACCGGTACGACATCACCCGAAGCCCCAATCCCCATGTCGGCTTCGGCGGCCCCGGCCCGCACTTCTGCCTGGGCGCCAACCTGGCCCGCCAGGAAATCAAGATCATGTACCGTGAGCTGTTCACCCGCCTGCCCGGCATCCGCACCGTCGGTGACCCCGAGCTGCTGCTGTCCAACTTCGACAACAGCGTCCGCGCCCAGGCCTTCACCTTCTAGCGGTGCCGCCGGTGGGCCCGGACGAGGCGGCTGTGAGGCGGGAAGCCTCCGGCGGCGGAGGACAGGTTAGTGTCCGGTTGTGGACATTGACGACTTCAGCCTTGACCCGTCGATCACGCACCTGAACCACGGATCCTTCGGGGCGGTGCCCCACCGCGTGAGGGAACGGCAGGACGAGCTCCGCCGGGAGGTGGAGATCAACCCCGATCTCTTCTTCGCCACGGTTCTCGACCGTGTCGCCAAGGCCAGGAACGAGGTGGCGGCCTTCCTCGGGTGCGAGCCCGACGGCATGGCGTTCGTCGCCAACGTGACCGAGGGCGTCGCCGTCGCGCTGAACAGCGTGCCGATCGCGCCCGGTGACGAGATCCTGATCGGCGACCATGCCTACGGTGCCGTCGAGATCGCCGTACGGCGGAGCGCCGAGCGTGCCGGGGCACAGGTGGTCAGGGTGACGCTTCCCGGGCAGGAGGACGGCGAGTGGTCGGGCGAGGAGGCCGCCGACGCCTTCCTCGGCGCGGTCACTCCTCGGACGAAGGTGGCCGTGTTCGACCACATCACCTCGCCTACCGCCCGCCTGCTGCCGGTGGCGCGCCTGGTGGAGGGGTTCCGCGCACTCGGAGTGGTCACGATCGTGGACGGGGCCCACGCGCCGGGCATGCTGGACCTCGACCTGAGCGAGCTGGGCGCCGACTTCTGGACCGGGAACCTGCACAAGTGGGCGTTCGCTCCGAGGCCGTCCGGGGTGCTGGCCGTGGCCCCGGCGTGGCGCGAGCGGGTCGAGCCGCTGATCCCCTCGTTCTACCAGGGGGACGGCTTCCCGAGGAGCACCGAGTTCCAGGGCACCCGCGACTACACCGCCTGGCTGGCCGCGCCGTACGGGCCGCGCCTGCTCGGCGACCTCGGCGCGGGGGACGTACGGGCTCGCAACGCCGCGCTCGTCGCGCGCGGGCAGGAGATCGTCGCGGAGGTGACCGGGCTGAGGCCCTGGCGGTCGGACCCGGAGCTCTCCATGCGGATCCTGCGGCTGCCCCATGGGATGGGGGAGACCCAACCGCGGGCCGAGGCGCTGTCGGCGGAGATCTTGCGCAGGACGGGCTGCCGGGCGGCCGTACGGGCGTGGCCCGGCACCGGACTCCTTCGGCTCTCGGCCCAGGTCTACAACCGCGAGGACGATTACGTACGCCTGGCGACCGGTCTTCGCGACCTGTTCGCCTAGCGCCGTCTTTCGCCTGGTACGGCCGTTCCACCAGTGCCGCTGACATGCCCCGTAGAAGCGGTACATGCACGTCGTAAACACAACAGACATCTGCCGGAAATATACGACATATGGCGATCGAGGGCCTTTACCCGTCATTGTTGCTTCAACATCCACTTACAGACTGATCCGCTGTCATTCTGGCGAATGACGACCCGCGCCCCTCGCTGCGCATGCAATTGCCATGTCATCACGTGGCACGCAGGTCCGTTCGGCAGGAGGCACGTTCGTGCGCAGTGCAGGTGCAGGGGTCGAGGGCGGATCGACCGTGGCGGAGTTCCTCCTGGAACAGTTGGACGCCATGGGGGTCGACACCGTGTTCGGCATTCCGGGCGGCAATATCTCCGCGTTCATCCAGGCCTTACGGAAACACCCGAGGATCAGGTTCGTCATCGCCTCCCACGAGGGAGGCGCGGCCTTCATGGCGGACGGGTACGCGCGGGCCACGGGCAAGCTGGGAGTGTGCCTCGTGACCGCGGGTCCCGGCACCCTCAACGCCCTGACCGGTGTCGCCTCCGCCCACCTCGACCAGGTCCCGCTGCTCGTGGTGGGAGGCCAGGTACGGACCGACCAGTTCGGCCTCGGAGCCCTGCAGGACAGCAGCGATCTCGGCGTCAACACGCCGGCGATGTACGCGCACGTGACGGGGTACTCGACCGGACTGAGCGACCCCGGCTCGTTCCCGCGCATCCTGTCCCAGGCCATCAACGTCGCCACCGGACCGCGCCCCTGCGCCGCGTACCTGGCCGTCCCCGCCGACCTCGCGCGAAAGCCGGTCGGCGACGAGAAGGCCGTGGTCCCCCCGCGGCGCCCCGCGATGGAACTCGACCCGGCGGTGGCCAGGCACGCGGTCCAGGCGCTCGCGGATGCGCGCCGGCCCCTGATCTTCCTCGGGAGCGGTGCGAGGGAGGCGCTGCGGTCCGGCCAGGAGGCGTTCCATGAGCTCGTCCACACGCTCGGGGTGCCCGTCGCGACCAGCCTTCGCGGCAAGGGCCTCTTCCCCGAGAGCGATGACCTCTCGCTCGGCGTGCTCGGGATGGCGGGCGTCGAGCGGGCGATGAGCTACGCGGCCGAGGGCGTCGACACCCTGCTGGTCATCGGCAGCAGGCTCGGGGAGTGGGCGACCCGGAGCTGGGACCGGGCCTTCACCGCCGCCTCGACGTACTTCCACGTCGACCTCGACCCCGCGGTCTTCGGCCAGTTCCTGAAGGGCGGCGACCACATCCTCGCCGACGCCGGGTCGTTCCTTCGGGCCCTCCACCGTGAGCTGCCCCGCCTGGACGCGGCGAGGCCGGCCCCCCTGGTGCTTTCCCCTCGCCCGGCGCCCGAACCGGTGCCCGCCGCCGGCGGGCACGGCGTGTCGCCCGCGGACGTGATGCTCGCCCTCAACGACCTGATCACCGGCGAGGACGACCTCTACATCGACATCGGCAACTGCACCGCGTGGGCCACGCACCACCTGTTGGTGGACCCGCCCACGCGCATCTTCTACCCGTGCGGACTGTCCTCGATGGGCTGGTCGTGCGGCGCGGCCGTCGGCGGCCGGATCGGCGCCCCGGGCCGTACGGCCGTGGCCCTCCTCGGCGACGGCTCGTTCCTGATGAACGGCAACGAGGTGAGGACCGCGGCGAAGAACCAGGCCGGCGCCGTCTTCGTCGTGCTCGACGACGGCTACCTCGGCATGGTCAACCACGGCGAGTACGTGCAGAGCAAGGGCGTGATCCCGCTGGACGACGACTACTACGGCCTCGGGCCCGTCGACCTCGTGCGGTTCTCCCGCGCGCTCGGCGCCGACGCCTTCCCGGTCGAGGACGTCGAGGGGTTCCGCGAGGCGATGCGCGAGGCCAGGACCGCGACGGCCACGCGGTCACGCCCGCAGGTCATCGTCGTCAAGACCGATCACCGGGTGAGCCCTCCGTACGGCGAGAGGTTCACCATGATCGCGGGGGACGCGCGATGACCGGGGAAACGCACGCCGGGATCGGCCTCGCCGGGCTGGGATCGGCCCTGCCGGAGGCCGCCGTGGAGGCGGGGTCCACCGTGTCCGTGCCCACGGCCGAGAGCGAGCTCTTCACCGGCGCCCGCACACGCCGGATCCTCGGGCCGGGGGAGGACATCGAGGACCTGACCGTGTCGGCGTGCCGCCGGGCCCTGTCGAGCGCGGGCGTGTCGCCCGGCCAGGTCGACGGGCTGTACGGGTACGTCACGGTTCCGGAGTTCGTGAGTCCCAACGGGTTGTTCCGCGTCCACCGCGACCTCGGGCTCGGGCGCCACGCGCTCGTGGTGCCGCTCAACTGCGAGTTCGGCACCTTCGTCCTGGCGCTCGCCCTCGCCTGGGAGGCCATGCGCGCCGGGCGTCTCACCCGCGCGCTCGTGGCCGTGGGCTCGAACTGGAGCCGCCACGTCGACGCGCGGAACCCGCACGCGGGGACGATCGGCGACGGCGCCGGCGCGGCCGTCCTCGGCCCGTCGCCGAACATGGTGCTGGTCGACTGGATCTCCGACACGCACAGCGCCGAGTACGGCGCGATGACGATGGCGAGCCGCCCGGAGGCCGATGGCACGGCCAGGACCACCTACCGGATCGAGCCCGCCTCGGGCGTGGACGCCTTCCGCACGTCCGGGATGGACGGGCCGCCGGAGCTGATCGGGAGGCTGCTCGACCGCCACGGGATCGCCGCGTCGGACGTCACGGTGATCGGCCACCAGGCCTCCGACGTCCTCATCGACCACTGGAAGGAGCGCCTGCATCCCGCCCGTTACCACGACACGCTGAGCCGTTACGGCAACCTCACCATCGCGTCCGCCGCGGTGACCCTCGGCACCGTGGCGGACCTCATCGACACCCCTTACCTGGTCCTGTTCGGCATCGGCATCGGCTCGTACCAGATCGCGCTGCTGATCAGGCGGTGACGCCGGCTAGCGACGGGGTGTGGTGACCGAGACCGTGCGGGACTTCGGGCTGAGGTTTCCCGCGCCGTCCCGGGCACGTACCCAGAAGGTGTAGCTCCGGCCGGGTGACAGGCCGGTGACGGTGAGCGTGGTCGCGGTCGTCGCGAACTCGGTGGTTCCCGCCGCGCTCCGCTGCCCGACCTCGTACCCGGTGACGGCGACGTTGTCGGTGGCGGGCGGCCGGCTCAGTTCGATCGCGCCGAAGCTGTACTCGGTGAGGGCGACCTTGGTCCCCGGGTAGTTCCGGGCGATCATGTCCTTCATCCGGGGGATGAGGTACACCGGCTGGTTGATCCAGCTCTCGTCGGTGTACGTGCGGTCCCACAGCGTGCGAACCAGATGTCCGGCTCGTTGTCGAGGTTGTAGAAGCGCACGCCGCCGTGGGCGGCGTCGCCGTACCGGGCGCGGAGGTGGTCCAGCCAGCCGGTGACGTACTCGGGGCCGATCTCCACGCTGGTGTCGTGCGGGTCGTTCCCGGTGATCTTGCTGCCGTCGGGCCTGACGCCGTTGCCGCAGTCCGGGGCCCAGGGGTCGGTCGACTGCTGCGGACCGTACTTCGCCACGCTGAACCCGCACGCCCTGGCCCGTTCCTTGGGCGCCCAGCCGATCAGGGGCACGTCAGGCTGATCGGATGCGTCGGTGCTGTGAGGTCGACGGAAAGGCTCAGCGCGGCGGCTCGGGCGGTGCCGGTGGCCGTACCGGCCGTGACCAGCAGGGCCGTGGTGAGCAGGGTGATCCGGTTCCGGGTTCGGGGCATGGCGTGGCGCCTCCTTCGGGGCGATGGTGCTGCCCCGCGGGAAGGCCGGTCCAGGGCCGCGCGGCCCGCCGGCGGCGGAAGCGCTGGTCAGCGGGTGCCGCGAGCTGAAAGTTTCACCTGCTCACCCGGCCGGTTCGCGTACGCCCTTCAGAAGCGGCCCCCGCACACCCCCGCCGTCGCGCCGGCCCTCAGGTGCCGGGCCAGGCGAAGCGGTGGGTGTGGATGCCGAAGTAGGTGAACGACTCGGCCCGGGTGACGCCGGGGACGCGCTTGATGTGGTCGTTGAGGATGGCGAGGAGCTCGGCGGGCTCCTTGCACACGACCTCCACGAACAGGTCGAACGAGCCGGAGGTGAGCACGACGTAGATCACGCCGGTCAGCTCGCTGATGCGGTCGGCGACGGTGTGCACGTCGCTGTCGACGCGCACACCGATCAGCGCCATGACGGGCAACCCGAGCGCCATCGGGTCGGTGACCCCCACGACCTGGACGACGTTCTCGTCCCGCAGCCGCTGCACCCGCTGGCGTACGGCGGGGGCCGAGAGCCCGGTGACCTCGGCCAGCGCGGCGTAGGAGATGCGGCCGTCCCGTTGCAGCTCGTGCAGCAGGACGCGATCGATCTCGTCGAGGCTCACCGGCCCACGTCCCATCGATCGCGCCCGGGGCCGGCGGGCGTGACGTGCCTTCCCTGTCCGTCGGCCGCCCGGCTCATCCGGCCAGCTCGGCGACGGCCGCCGCGAACACCTCGTGGTGGCGGTCGACGTCGGCCTCGGTGGTGGCCGGGCACATCAGCGCCATGTTGTGGAACGGGGTGAGCAGCACGCCCCGGTTGGCCAGGTAGACGTGCAGGTAGTCGTCCAGGTCGGGGTCGCCGGCCGCGTTGGACTCCCCGCCGTCGCGCGGCGCCGGGTTGCTGAAGCGGTACTCCGCCCTCGCCCCGAGCTGGGTGACCGACCAGGGCAGCGCGTGCTCGTCGATGACCGCCTGGACGCCCTTGGTGAAGCGGGTGGCCAGCTCCGTCATGCCGGTGAACGCGTCGTCGGTCAGGACGTGTTCGAGCGTGGCGCGCATGGCCGCGACCGACAGCGCGTTGCCG
This sequence comes from Sphaerisporangium sp. NPDC049002, assembly GCF_040649355.1. NCBI lineage: Bacteria > Bacillati > Actinomycetota > Actinomycetes > Streptosporangiales > Streptosporangiaceae > Sphaerisporangium > Sphaerisporangium sp. NPDC049002. The sequence goes on from NZ_JBEZFH010000127.1 coordinate 10,806, forward strand.
GCGAGGGTGCCGCCGACCCCGCCCATGTCGACCAGGTCGAGGCCGCTCATCGCTTCGAGGCGGGTCGCCACCTCGGCGGACAGCCCGTACCCGCCGCTCGGGATGCCGCCGCCGATGGCCTTGCCGATCGTCACGATGTCGGGTTCGAGCCCCCACGCCCGCGTGCACCCGCCCGGACCGGCCGAGAACGTGTGCGTCTCGTCGTTGACGAGCAGCGCGCCGTACCGCCGGGTCAGCTCCCGCACCCCGTCGAGGTAGCCGGGTTCGGGCAGGACGATGCCGATGTTGGTGAGGGCAGGCTCCATCAGGACGGCGGCGACGTCGCCGTACTCCAGCTCGCGCTCCAGGGACGGCAGGTCGTTGAACTCCACGACCCGGGAGGTGATGGTCGGGTCGACGGGGGCGCCGACGTTGCCCTCGCGGGAGACCTGCTCGCCGTCCGGGCCGACCACCAGGAGGACCTCGTCGACGCTGCCGTGGTAGCAGTAGCTGTTGACCAGGATCTTGGGCCGCCCGGTCAGCGCCCGCGCCAGGCGGATGGCCCAGCGGTTGGCGTCGGTGGCGGTCAGCGAGAAGCTCCAGTACGGCACGCCGAAGCGCCGGGCCAGCTCGGCCCCGACCCAGGACGCATCCTCGGTGGGCATCATCACGGTCGCGCCGCCCCGCGCGGCGAAGCGCTCGGCGACCGCGTCCACGGTGGCCTGCGGTGAGTGCCCCGCCATGGCGCCGGTGTCGCCGAGGCAGAGGTCGACGTACTCGTGGCCGTCCACGTCGGTGACCCGGGCGCCCCGGGCCTCCGCCAGGTAGAGGGGGAATCCGGCGGCGGTCTTGTTCATCCACGTCATCGGCACGCCGCCGAACAGGTGAGCTCGTGCCTGCTCGTACGCGGACGCGGAGCGGGGGTTGCGGTCACGGAACGCGCGGCGCTCGCGGTCGAGCAGGCCGGCCAGATGAGCACGGTCGATCATCGCCACTACCTCAGAAAGCATTGTGTACTTCCGTCTTCATGACGGAATCTGAGGCCAACGTACACCAGAACCTCTGATCCGTGGCAGATGTCCGGTCGTCGGGTCACGGGGAAGGCCAGGGTGGCCTGGCGGCTCCGGCCCGGCCGGTGCGCGGGTCCGGTTCCGTCCCCTGCGGGATACGGCGGCACCGACCTTCCCTACCTCAGAGGGAATCGTTTTGAGATCCCGTCGAATTATGGGGATCCACCGCTTCCGTCCTGTTAGCTTCCTCGGTATTCCCACGATTCAAAGGCTCACTTCCGGATCGCTTACCACCGGACGGCTCATCCCGAGGCCGATGTGAGGCATCCGAGAGCGAAGACCGCGGCCATCAGGCGAAGGACGGTCTCATGGCACTACCACCCCCACTTTCCGAATCACGGACCTTGGCAGGCCGATGCTCGAAAGCGTCGGCTTTGATCGGCCGGTATGCGAAATGCGATGATCCTCCGCATCCGAATCCACGCCATGGATTCAGCCCTTCGGGCGGTATCCGATGACGAACTGGAGATCTCACGCCCGGACACTGGCCGAGCATGTGACAGACCCGGGATCACGGTGGCGCGAATCGATCGCCATGGTTCCCAGGCATGTGCTCGTCCCCCGCTGGTTCGAAGGCGGGCCGGAGGGCTGGGCTCTTCGTGAGGGCCCAGGGGATGAGGACAGGTGGCTTCGAACGATCTACCGCGACAGGTCGATGATCACCTCGGTCTCGGGGTTGCACGCGGACCGGGCGCAGCCGGGCGACCGGCCCACCGGACTCCCCACCTCGTCATCGACCCCGCCGAGCCTCGTGGTGCGCATGCTCCGGCACAGCTGTCTCTACGAGGGAGCCGATATTCTGGACGTCGCCACCGGCTCCGGATACAGCGCGGCACTGCTGTCCCACCGATTCGGCTGTGACCGGATCACGAGTATCGATGTCGACCCCTATCTGACCGAGGTCGCGGCCGAACGCCTCGGCCTGCTCGGATTGCATCCGACGGTTCTGACCCGTGACGCGACCGGTGTGCTGCCCGGTTCCTACGATCGAATCCTGTCGATGGTCTCCGTGCCGCGGATACCGCCGAGTTGGATACAGGCGTTGAGGCCGGGCGGACGGCTGGTCACCCCCATCAGGGGAATGGCCGTCATCGTGGCCGCCAACAAGCTGAGCTCGCCCGAAGAGCAGCGCGTCTCGATCACGAGGCCGGTGAGGAGCCCGCCCGCAGGCCCGCTCACGAAGCTGACGGAGGGGCCGGCGATGAGCCCGCCCGTGAGTCCGACCAGGAGCATCCAGCGCGCCTGCTTCCTGATCTGGACGAGCAGCAGCCGGAAACGGCCGCGGGTGAGGCGGAGGTCCGCGTAGACCGGAGCGACGTCGACGACACTGCCACGTCCCCCTGCCAGCCCGAAGACGACGCCGCCCGAAATTCCACCGATGAGCCCGCCCACGGTCCCGCCGAAGAGGCCGGTCATGAGCCCGCCGTGTCTTCCGAACGAAACCCCGAACGCCAGGCCGGCCCCGTACCCGAACCCGAGCGTTCCCGCGAGCCCGAACGCGAGCCGTCCTGAGAGCCCGCCCGCGATCCCCACCGTGAGCGCGACCCCCGCCGTGAGCCCGCCGATGAGGCCGACCACGATCCCGACCGCGGACGACTCACCGGACAGCCCGCCCGCCGGCGTGACCACGGACGCGACGGCGAGTGCGAACGTCAACCCGGCCACGAGCCCGAACGCGGTCCTCGGCGTGTGCTCCTTCAGGACCGGGCTGGCGTGCAACTCCCACCAGGCCAGATCAGAGGTGTCATTGGCCCTCAGCGTGTAAGCGAAGTGCCCGAGACATCGTTGCGCGTGGTCCACGTACCACTGGCGTGAGGCACGGAACGATCGCGGGTCGCCACCATTGCCGGTGAACGCGGTCGAAGCCGTGCCGGCGTGGCCGGGAGTGACGACGGCGTCGATGATGCCGTCGAACAATCGGGTGATGATGCTGTCGACGGTCGGAAAGCCGCCGGTTTCGAGCAGAGGGCTCGGATCGGTCCGGGTCCTTATGTACACGTGACGTAGCAGCCACAGTGTCAGCGGCGTGGACAGCGCGGTGGTGACAGGACTTCCTGGATCGGCGACCAGGTGCCTGAGAAAATCCTTCCACGGTTCTTCCCCCGGCGACCGGCCATGGGACAGAAGGCATGCCCGGATATAGTCGGCGGAGTCCTTCGGAGTCAGCGCCTCGGCTTCTATGACGGCCGCGGCGGCGAGTTCTCCTCCCCCCTCGCCGGTCAGAATCTGCTTGTACTCGGCGCTGCGGCAGGTGAGGATCAGCGGATGTGCCACGACGTCGTTGAGATGCTCGATGACGAGCAGGCGCAGAGCGGAGGACAACTCGTCGAGTCCGTCCAGCACGGGCAGGATCTTGCGTTGATCCACCAGTGCCTGTGCGGCGTTGGGGCCGTAGTCGCCGGCGAGCAGGTTGGGATAGTCCTCCTCCAGCCGCCGGACCAGCCATGGACGGAAGTACTCTCGGCTTGAATCCCAACCCGAGAGGGAGAACAACACCGGTACCGCCGCGCCTTGTTCGGGGTCGGTGAGCATTTCACGCAGCAGCAGTATCGCGAGACTCGTCTTGCCCATTCCCGCCTCGCCCAATATGACCAGGCGGCCTCGCCGAGCGTGCCGGCGAAGCGCGTTCGCCAATTCCGGGATGTGATCGCTGCTGCCCAGGAGCCTGGGGCGCGCTTCCTTCACGCCGGGGGCGCTGTTCGTCACGCCCGGCCTTGTCAGGCGCCAGCGCACCGCCACGGATCCGGGCTCGTCCAGCTGCCGGATCTCCGCCTCTCTCCTCCACTGGGCCAATACCCAGCGCGCCAGTGCCTCTTGTGCGTCGTCCACCTGAGCCGGAGTGGATTCGGTGGTCCGGGGAGAGGGACGGAAACGCGCCGCCCATGCCAATAGACCCGCGGCTATGGCGAACGCCGCGATTATCCCCGCTATCCAGGATGCCGCCTCCCAGCCATCCCGGTTCGACGGCCCTCCACCGGCGACCAGTGCGACAGAGATCGCCGCGGCGATGGCAGCGACGGTGAGCAAGGCGATAATCCACCTGAGCACACGCATGCGGCTATTATCCCGGGCCTCCCCAAGAAGCACATTGAAACCAATTCAGATCTGTGGCCGATTTCCGCGCGGTCCTGGCGGCGGCTCCTTGGCGCCGCTGACCGGGAATCGGCGCCTGCCGCGGCTAGCCCGGCCTTGACGTGGGGTGGGCTCCCGGCGTGCCGGTGCCGGTCTCGCCGCCGGGCTCGGTGGGCTCCAGCGGCGGGGCTCCCAGCTCGCAGGCCGCCCTGCGCTCGGGCTCGCGGAGCGCGTTGGTCCTGATCGTGACGAAGGTCAGGACCGCGGCGCAGGCCATCATGGCGGCGCTGACCAGCATGGCCGCGCGGAAACCCGAGGTGAAGGCGACCGGCGAGGTGTAGGCCGCGTCGGTGAGGCCGACGAGCGGGGGGATGGCGGCGACGGCGAGCAGGCTCCCCGTCCGCGCGACCGCGTTGTTGACGCCGCTGGCGACCCCCGCGTAGCGCTCCTCGGCGGTGGCCAGCACCGTCGCGGTGAGCGGGGCGACCGCGGCGGAGAGCCCGACCCCGAAGAGCGTCACCGCGGGGAGCACGTCGAGCAGGTACGACGAGCCGGGCCCGACCCTGCTCATCAGCAGCAGGCCGCCCGCGCACATGAGGATGCCGGCGGTCATCGGCAGGCGTGGCCCGATCCGCCGGCCGAGGTCGCCCGCGCGGGGCGACAGCAGCAGCATGAGCAGCATGACCGGGAGCATCGAGCATCCGGCCGCGACGGGGGAGAAGCCCGCGGCGACCTGGAGCTCCACGACGAGCAGGAAGAAGACCACGCCCATCGCCGCGTACATGATCAACGTAACGATGTTGACGGCGGTGAACTCCCGTGAGGCGAACACGCGGACCGGGACCAGCGGGGACACCGGGCCGATCCGCGAGCGGCGCGCCTCCAGCACCACGAACGCCACTCCGAGCGCGACGCCCGCGACCGCGGCGACCAGCGGGACCGCTGAGCCGCGCTCGATGAGCCCGTAGGTCAGCCCGGCCAGCGCGAAGGCGGCGAGCGCCGCGCCCAGCACGTCGAACCGCCCGGTGGTCGTCTCGTCGCGGGTCTCGGGAACGTGCCGTACGGCCGTGGCGACCACCAGGGCCGCGATGGGCAGGTTGATCAGGAAGACCCACCGCCAGCCCGCCGTCTCCACGAGCCAGCCGCCGAGCAGGGGGCCGATCGCGCCGGCCACGCCGCCGAGGCCGGACCAGACGCCGACGGCACGGGGACGGTCCTCGCGGGCGAAGGACGACTGGATGATCGCGAGCGACCCCGGCGTGAGGAGCGCCCCGCCGATCCCCTGCAGCGCGCGGGCGACGATCAGCGTCTGGATGCCGGGGGCGAGCCCGCACAGGGCCGAGGCGACGGCGAACCAGGCGACACCGATGACGAAGATCTTGCGCCGGCCGTACCGGTCGCCGAGGGAGCCGCCGAGCAGGATCAGCCCCGCCAGCGTGAGGGTGTAGGCGTTCACCGTCCACTGGAGCCCGGACATCGAGGCACCGAGGTCCTCGCCCAGCTTCGGCAGCGCCACGTTGACGACCGTGCTGTCAAGGAAGGCCATCCCCGACCCGAGCACGGTGGTGAACAGGATCCACCGTCCGCCGGGGGAGCTCACGCGGATGCCGCCTTTGTCCATGCTGTCCATAATGCTGGACGCGCGACACGCTCAGAACCCACGGTCCCGGTCTGTCGGTGCCCTCTGGTAGGAAGATCTCGCCCTACCAACCCCCTGCTACTGGAGACCCGCATGGACTACGCCGAGTTCACCGACGAGGTCGGCGGCCTTCGCGCTGGTGTGTACGCCGGCCTGCCCGTCACCCCGGCGCCCGAGGACGACGACGGCGGCGCGCTGCCGGGTGCCGGGGAGGCGGCCTGGCGGCTCGGGATCGACGACGACTACGACTCCGATGAGACGTTCGAGCGGCAGTTCGCCCGCTTCATGGACGCCGTGGACTCCACCGAGGTCACGGCGATCGTGATCGGATCCTGGGACAGCCCGTGGGATGTCCGCGCCGATCTGCCGATCGGTCTGCTGGCCGACAACGCCGACCGGTTTCCGGCGCTGCGCTCGATCTTCCTCGGCGCGATCACGTCCGACGAGTGCGAGATCTCGTGGATCAAGCAGGGTGACGTCACCCCGCTCCTGCGCGCCTTTCCCCGGCTTGAGAGGCTGGAGGTCCGCGGTGGCGACGAGCTGAAGCTCAGCCCGGTGCGCCACGACGCTCTGAGAATCCTGCGTTTCGAGTCCGGCGGCCTCCCCGCGCGCGTGGTCCGCGCCGTTGGCGACAGCGAGCTCCCCGCCCTCGAATGCCTTGAGATGTGGCTCGGCATCGATGAGTACGGCGGCGACACCACCGTGGCCGACCTGGCGCCCATCCTGTCCGGCGAGCGGCTGCCCTCCCTCAGGCACCTGGGCCTGCAGGACACGGAGATCCAGGACCAGCTGGCCGAGGCGGTGGCCTCCGCGCCCGTCGTCGCCCGCCTGTCCTCGCTCAGCCTGGCCATGGGAGTGCTCACCGACGCGGGAGCCGAGGCCCTGCTCAGCGGTCAGCCGCTCACCCACCTGCGCAGGCTCGACCTGCATCACCACTTTCTCGGTGACGACATGGTCCAGCGGGTCGCGAAGGCTCTGCCGGGAGTCGACGTCGACCTCTCGGAGCAGAAGGAGCCGGAGGAAGAGTGGCGCTATGTCGCGGTCGCCGAATGACCGTCGCCTTCACCGTCGTGGGCACGCCGGGTGACCGGCGGGTGACGATGTTCGGCGAGGCCGCGCGAGGACGCGGGCTGCCCGATCCGGCCGTCCTGCCCTGGACGTCCGTGCTCTCCGGCGATGAGGTCCGCCTGGAGCCGGGCACCCTCGTCCGCGTCGACTCTCCCGGTGAGGACCCCGAGGCAGACGCCCTGCTGCGAGGGCCGGGTGATCCGGCTCGGGCGGGCGGCGGCGCCGCCTGGTACGCCACGTTCCTCTGGGCCCTCGACCGGGTACGCCGGGCTGTCGCGCGGGCTCCGGGAGCCGTGGTGCTCGGCGACCTCGGCGAGATCGCGGTGATGTTCGACAAGCGGAGCTGCCACGCGCGGCTGTCGGCGGTGGGCGTGCCGGTGCCGCCCGCCCTGCCGGGCCCGGTCCGCTCCTACGGCGAGCTCCGCGACCGCATGGAGGCGGCGGGCTGGGCGCGCGTGTTCGTCAAGCCCGCGCACGGTTCCTCGGCGTCGGGCGTGGTGGCGCTGCACGCGGCCGGCGGCCGGGTCAGGGCCACGACGTCGGCCGTCCCCGACCCCATGGGCGTCCCGGCCGGCGCGCGTTCCGCTCTGCGCAATTCCCTCCGCGTGCGCACCTACGAGGGCGACAGCGACGTCGCGGCGATCATCGACGCGCTCGCCCCCGACGGCCTGCACGTCGAGCGGTGGTTCCCGAAGGCGTCGGCCGGCGGGCGGGTGATCGATCTGAGGGTGGTCGTCGTGGCGGGGGTGCCGACCCACGTCGTCGTGCGCGCCAGCCGCACCCCGATGACCAACCTGCACCTCGGCGGGGTGCGGGGCGATCTGGGCGTGGTGCGTGAGGCGCTCGGGCCGCGCCGGTGGGATCGCGCGATGGAGGTGTGCGCGCAGGCGGCGGCCTGCTTCCCCGGCAGCCTGGCGGTCGGCGTCGACCTGCTGCTCGGCGTGGGCTGGAAGAGGTTCGCGGTGGCCGAGGTCAACGCGTTCGGCGATCTCCTTCCCGGGCTGACGGGCCTGCCCGGCAGCGGGGCAGAAGGCCTTTCCACCTATGAGGCCGAGGTCGAGGCGGTGCTCACCGGAAGCGCCCTCGCCATGGGTCCCGCCTCCTCCGGGCGCGACCGCTCGCGGGCCGAAGGAGCGCCGGCGTGCGCGACATGAACGCGATCGTGGGCGGGCACGACATCCTGCTCGTCACGCTCGACACACTGCGCTACGACGTGGCGGCCCGGCTCGCCGAGGAGGGCCGCCTGCCGAACCTCGCCAGAGCGCTGCCCGGCGGCCGGTGGGAGCGCCGCCACAGCCCGGGGAGCTTCACCTACGCGGCGCATGCCGCGATCCTCGCCGGGTTCCTCCCGACTCCGGTCGAGCCCGGCCCGCATCCGCGTCCGTTCGCGGCGAGGTTCCCCGGAAGCGAGACCACGGCCGGGGGGACCTGGGTGTTCGACGCCCCCGACCTGCCGAGCGGGCTGGAGAAGGCGGGCTACCACACCGTCTGCGTCGGCGGGGTCGGCTTCTTCTCCAAGCTCACCGAGCTCGGCTCGGCCCTTCCGGGGATGTTCGCCGAGAGCCACTGGGAGCCCGGGTTCGGGGTCACCTCGCCGACGTCCTTCGAAGCGCAGATCGAACGGGCCGAGACCGTCCTCCGGGCCCGGTCCGCCACCCCGGCCGGGGACGGGGGGCCGGTGTTCCTGTTCGTCAACGTGTCGGCGCTCCACCAGCCCAACTGGTTCTTCCTTCCGGACGGGACGCGGGAGGACGGCGACAGCCGGGAGAGCCACGCCGCCGCGCTGGAGTACGTCGATCGGCACATCGGGCGGCTGTTCGCCCTCATGACCGAGCGGCGGCCGTGTTTCGCGATCGTCTGTTCCGACCACGGCACGGCATACGGAGAAGGCGGATATGTCGGCCATCGGATCGGCCACGAGGTCGTGTGGACCGTCCCCTACGGGGAGTTCCTCATGGAAGTAGGGGAGTGGACGTGAAAGTGAACGCGCCTGCCGCGCCGGGCCGGCCCTCTCAGGGGGCCGAGCAGGGATCCGAGAGCCCCTATCAGGGGTATGTCTATGCCTATCCGCACAAGACTGCCTATCGCCCGCTCGAACCACGGCCGTCGTTGCGCGAGGTCTGGGCGGCGGAGCCGACGGATCAGCTCTTTCTCTACCTGCACATCCCCTTCTGCGAGATGCGCTGCGGGTTCTGCAACCTGTTCACCCGTACGGGCGCGCCCGAGGAGCTCGTCGCCGCCTACCTCGACGCGCTCGAACGCCAGGCGAGGGCCGCACGCGACGCCCTGACCGAGCCGGGGTTCGCGGCCGGTGCGATCGGCGGCGGCACCCCGACCTATCTCACGCCGGGCGAGCTGACCCGGCTGTTCGACATCGCCGAGCGCACGATGGGCGCCGGCCCGCGCGTGGTCCCGCTGTCGGTCGAGACCTCGCCCGCGACGGCCACGACCGACCGGCTGCGGGTGCTGGCCGAGCGCGGGACCACCCGGCTGTCGATCGGCGTGCAGAGCTTCGTCGACGCCGAGGCCCGCGCCGCCGTACGGCCGCAGAAGCGCTCGGAGGTGGAGGCGGCGCTCGGCCGGATCCGCGAGGTGGGCTTCCCCGCGCTCAACATCGACCTGATCTACGGGATCGACGGCCAGACCACGCGGTCCTGGCGGTACTCCCTGGACGCCGCTCTGGCCTGGCGGCCGGAGGAGATCTACCTCTACCCGCTGTACGTACGTCCGCTCACCGGCCTCGGCCGCCGGGCCCGCGACTGGGACGACCACCGTCTGACCCTCTACCGCGAAGGCCGGGACCACCTGCTGGCGGCCGGCTATGAGCAGGTCTCGATGCGCATGTTCCGCCTGCCCGGGTCCGGGGAGCCGGTCGACGCGACGACGACCGTGCCGCAGGGCGGGGCGGCGCGTTACCGCTGCCAGTCCGACGGCATGGTCGGGCTGGGCTGCGGTGCCCGCTCCTACACCGGTGAGCTGCACTATTCCTTCGAGTACGCGGTCGGCGCCGGTCACGTCCGGGCGATCATCGACGACTATGTGAGCCTTCCGGGCGAGGAGTTCACGGTCACCAACGTCGGGTTCCGGCTCGACGACGACGAGCGTCGCCGCCGGCACCTGGTCCAGTCACTGCTGCAGGCCGGCGGACTCGACGGCGACGACTACCGGCAGAGGTTCGGCACCGACGCGCATTCCGACTTCGCGGCCGAGTTCGGCGAGCTCGCGAGCAGGGGCTGGCTGGAGAGCATCCCCGGCGCCGGCCCGCCAGGCGGCGTGTCGCGGCTCACCGCCGAGGGCCTCGCGCACTCGGACGCGATCGGCCCCGCCCTGTTCTCCCCCCGCGTCCGCGAGCTCATGGCGCGCTACGAGGAGCGCTGACCCGCTGGTGGCCATGGGAGGAGCGGTGAGCGGTGCGGGATGCCTGGAGTGGTGACGTGAGGGAGCCGGACGGCCATCTGTCGATTCTGTATCGAGGGCCGCTGGCCAGTTGCGACTACGACTGCCCGTACTGCCCCTTCGCCAAGCGTCGCGACTCTCCGGCGCGGCTTCGCGAGGACCGGGCCGCGCTGGAGCGGTTCACCGGATGGTCACGTCGGGCACGCCCGCCACGTCACCGGCCGAGAAGGCG